>JBAUIP010000433.1:0-21102 GCA_049683055.1 Pricia sp. | reverse complement strand
GCTTCAAGGTTTTCAAAATAGCCTCCAACTCGAATACATCGTTGCGTTTTTCGGTAGCGGGAGCAAAAACAAAGCCTTCGAGCACCAATTTTCTGTCGTTCGCCGGGTCGTTCAGAATATAGGTCAGAAAAGGACCGGCCATAGGATAGTTCTTCATATCCCAGATGCCGCGTACCTCGACGCCTTTGAGTCCAGCAATCTCCACCGGAAAAACAGCGGGGGCATAAGCCGGTTCGGTGCGCATGTGTGTTATCTTTCCCCTGACATCCGGGCCGGGAATATACTTTTCACCGATGGAATCGCGCATGGCAACAATATCCTTGACCAAGGTAGAATCGTTGGTAAAGCTGTCGGATGGCATTTCGTAGACGATGATATTTCCGGTTCCTTTCTGTATTTCGCGATCGATCCAGACAAAATTGTCCTCCTGTTTCCCGACTTTATATATGGATGGTATTTTGAGGGATATCCCGAATTTTTCCTGTAGAACGCCTTCCCGGTTCAGCGAGCGGCCGAAGCGGTTTTGAGCCGCTTCGATTTCCATGTTTTTAAAGGCCGCGATGATCGAGTCCGCACTGGATTCCAGATTTCCAAGGATTTCCTCTTCGGAGGTTCCCTTGATAACCCCGACCTTTTGGGGGGTTGCGTACATATCGGTCTTGACATGGGCCACATCGACCGAATCTTTCATTACGTAGAGTATCGAGCGGGTCTGCCGAACCGAGCCTGTAAAAAACTGCGGATCGATCTGGTCGATGCTGAACAATGGTTCGTCCATCGGCATGCCCAGCACTGGCGCGGCAAAATGTTTTCGGATGCTGTCGCCGACATTGCTTTTCCAAAGTGTATTGGGAATGACCACGACCATGGAATTGATACCTCCCACGGAGGTCGGTAAATAGTTTTGTCTGTTGCCGTCGTTACAGGAGGCGGCCAGAATAGCGATCAAAAAACAGAGTGGTACGAGTTTTTTCATGTTCTAAGGATTTAGGCGGCCCGAAAACCCAACAGTGATGCCCATACCCTTTCGCAGTGCTCGTTACGATGGACAGGCGCACAGTTTGAGTTTCGTGCCCGGTTTCAGGTTCTTACCGCTAATACCGTTCCATTGTCGTAAATTATCGACAGAAATTCCAGGATATTTTCTGGAGATGGTCCACAGCGAGTCGCCGCTCTTCACGGTATGCACCTTGGCGCCGGAGGGAATGCTGGTGCCAGAAGCCGAGATACTACTGCTGGATGCCGTTGCAGCGGGCATTCTACGGGGATAGATGGTGAGCCGCTGGCCTACTCTCAGATTGTTGCTCCGTAGGCCGTTCCAGCGTTTTATTTGGCTGACCCCGACCCCATAACTTTCTGCGATTTTACCGAGATAGTCACCGCTGCGCACTTTATAGCGCACTTGATTCTGCTCCGCTTCCTTGATCAGCTGGGGCAGGGGACTCTCCTTACTTTCCAATTCCTGTTTCACATGGGCATAAATGGCCTCTTCGTTGGCCACAAACTTGCCCAGTTCCCTTTTGGGCAATCGCAGCACATTTTCCCTTCCTTCCGTGAACGGAATCACGTCTAACTTATAAGATGGGTTGAGCAATTTGAGCTCCTCTTTTTCGACGCCGGTCAGTTTGGCGATCTGGTCAAAGGTGATAAGGCTTTTGACATGTACGGTATCGGTCTCGAAATAGGGTCGCTCGACCAGTTGACCGGTGAGGTTGTGCTCCTCGGCGTACTCGAACAAATACATGGTCGCGAGGAAAGCGGGAACGTACCCGGCCGTTTCACGGGGAAGATATCGTCGCAGGTTCCAATAGTTTTTATAGCCGCCCGAGCGCCGTATCGCCTTGTTGACATTGCCGGGTCCGGAATTATAAGCGGCGAGGGCCAAATCCCAATCCTCATAAATATCATAGAGTTTCGCCAAAAACTGGCAGGCGGCCTCGGTTGATTTGATCGGGTCGCTGCGTTCGTCGACGTAGCTCGAAACGTTGAGCTTGTACTGTTTTCCGGTGCCGTACATGAACTGCCAGAGTCCGGTTGCGCCCACCCTCGATCGCGCCCTAGGGTTCAAGGCAGATTCAACGATGGCCAGATATTTCATCTCCAAGGGGATGTCGTAGTTATCCAATTGTTGCTCGAACAGCGGAAAATAGAATTGGCTGATGGTAAGCATCTTTTCCATCAGGTCGCGTTTGCGATAGAGGAAGGATTGGATGACGTTTTCAAGGGATGGATTGTATTCTACATTGAAGGGAGTCTTCTGGTTGAGCCTGGCGAGACGGGCCTTCAAAGTGTCGGTAGGCAAGGATGTCGTATAGCTTTTTTCGACATCGAGCTCCGAAATTTCCCGGAACATTTCTTCGGAACGGTATGCGTTTTCGGAAAGCTCCTTCATCCAAAGGCTGTCGTATCGGGCGGCCTCCGGGTCATCTTGCAAATCGTATTGGGTGTTCGCCCAATCCTTTAGCAACTTCATAAGGTCCGTCTCCGTAGTATCGGATGCCATGGTGCTGTCGGATGCCATTTCCTCCATCTGCTCCAGACCCTTCATATCCATCGCCAAGGTGTCCGCGATGTTGATTTCTTCCTCTGTGGAGGATGCGTTTACCGCTAGGGAATCTTTCGGGGACAGCGCCAACGAATCTTTCTGCTGCGCGAGCATCGGAATCCCGAACAGTAAGCCCCCGGCCGCGGCGAGGAACATCTTGTTTTTTAATTTCATTTGTCTGCGTTTTGAGGGCGCCATAATCCAAAAATTGTGTGCCGGATAGGTATGCCCGTTAATCGATAACGCACTTAATCACCGATTATTGCAGCGATTCCCGGTAAGGTTTTGCCCTCGAGGCTTTCGAGCATGGCACCACCGCCGGTAGAGACGTAGCTGACCTTATCCTCGAAACCGAATTGCTTAACGGCCGCCACGGAATCGCCGCCGCCTACTAGGGAGAAAGCTCCTTTTTGGGTGGCCTCATCGATGTAGTTTCCGACCGCTATGGTACCCTTGGCAAAATTTTCCATTTCGAACACGCCAACGGGACCGTTCCACAGAATGGTCTTGGCCTTGTGAATCACCTCCTTGAAATTCTCCAAAGTTTTCGGACCGGCATCGAGCCCCTGCCATCCATCGGGAATCTTATCGACATCGACCACCTTGGTATTCGCATCGTTCGCAAAGTCGTCGGCGGCCAGAACATCCACAGGAATATGTACCTCCACGCCTTTCTCTTTCGCTTTTTTGAGGATATCCATGGCCAGATCCATCTTATCTTCCTCACAAATGGAGTCACCTACTTGTCCGCCCTTGGCCTTGACGAAAGTGTAGGTCATGCCTCCGCCGATAATCAGGTGGTCGACCTTGTCCAATATATTTTCGATAATGGTAATCTTGGAAGACACCTTGGCGCCGCCCAAAATGGCGAGCACCGGTGTCTCTCCGGTTTCCATCACTTTTTTGATGGCCTCGATTTCCTTGGCCAACAGGTATCCGAAGCATTTTTTATCCTCGAAGAATTGGGCTACCACCGTGGTCGAGGCGTGGGCGCGGTGGGCCGTTCCGAAGGCATCATTGACGTAGATATCACCCAGTTTGGAGAGCTGCTCGGCGAAGTCATTGTCGCCCGCTTCCTCCCCGTCGTGGAACCTTAGGTTTTCCAGCAAAAGCACTTCCCCGGATTGCAAATTCGCTACCGCATCCTCTGCATCCTTTCCTACACAATCATCTACAAATTTGACCTTGACCCCGATGATATCGGACACCTTTTCTACAATATGCTTCAATGATAAGTCCGGCTTCACTTGTCCTTTCGGCCTTCCCAGATGGCTCATCAGCACGGCGCTTCCGCCATCCTCCAAAACTTTGATAATTGTCGGTTTGGCCGCCTCTATCCTATTGCTGTCCGTGACCTTGAAATTATCGTCCAACGGCACGTTGAAATCCACTCGGATCAATGCCTTTTTATCCTTGAAATTAAAATCGTCTATCGTCTTCATGTATTTGTTTTTTTGGGAATAACAAATGTAACCAAAAAGACATAAGATGCTAGCGGTGAGAAGTGAGACTTTTGACTTGATTTGTACGGTTGCGCATTGCAAAGTTCTGAGAACCGCGACCACTTTTTTGATGTACGCCTTAGGTCGGCACGACTTATATGTTATCTTTGGTATATGCTCTTCAGCGACATCCTCGGACTTTCCCATATCAAAAACCATCTCGCCACCAGTGCCGATGCGGGCCGCATACCCCATGCCCAGCTATTTGTCGGACCCGAGGGTTCCGGTACCCTGCCGATGGCGCTCGCCTATGCCCAATATTTGATCTGTGGCAACCGTGAAGAAGAGAATACGGGTGAAAACCAGGTCTGTAATGCGAAGTTCAATACGCTGTCGCACCCCGACATGCATTTTGCCTACCCCGTGTCGAATTCGGACAAGGTCAAGAGCCACGCCGTTAGCGATCATTATTTGGAGGAATGGCGGCAGTTCGTCAAAGGGCAGCCCTACGGCAACCTGTTCGATTGGTACCGACTCATCGGAATCGAGAAAAAACAGGGCCAGATCGGTGTCGACGAAGCGCATGACGTGGTCAAGAAACTGGCCTTGAAATCGTACGAGGGAGGGTATAAAATCATGCTTATTTGGATGGCGGAAAAGATGAACACCTCTGCCTCTAACAAATTATTGAAACTGATCGAGGAGCCACCGAACAATACCATTTTCATTTTGATTGCGGAGGATGAGGAGCAGATCATACAGACCATTCGGTCTCGGTGCCAGGTGCTGCACTTTCCGCCCTTGGCAGAGGAAGCCATCGCGGATGCCTTGGTCGAAAAAGGCGCTCTACGCGAGGAAGCCCTGCTCATCGCCCACGAAGCGGACGGTAATTTCAACAAGGCCCTTGACCTGATGAACAAGGATTCGGAGGACCTGATATTCGAAAAGTGGTTTGTGCAATGGGTCCGCAGTGCTTTTAAGGCCAAGGGCAACAAAGCGGCGATTCATGAACTGATTCTGTGGAGCGAAGAGGTGGCGAGGACCGGAAGGGAGACCCAAAAGAATTTCTTGCGCTACTGCCTGACGGTGATGCGACAAGCGATGCTGCTGAACTTCAACATTGGGGAACTAGCTTTTATGCGTATTCACTTAGATGGTTTTCAGTTGGAAAAATTCGCGCCGTTCGTGCACGAGAACAACATTGAGGACATTGTGCAGGAACTGGAAGATGCCATGTATCACATCGAACGCAACGGAAATTCTAAAATCATCTTGACCGACCTTTCAATTAAACTGACCCGGCTGTTGCATCGGTCCGCCAGGCCCATGGATACTGCTTAGCGCTGACCGGACGGGCCGCCAAAAATGTACCGTTCGACCTTAAACCTAAAACCCGACCACTGACCCATGGAAAGCATAACAAGCCGCGCCCCTGAGATTCTAATCCTAATCTTTTTGATTATCGTTTTTTTGCAAAGTAGTATCGACAAGATTTTCGATTGGAACGGAAACCTTTCCTTTCTGACCGAGCATTTCAACGATACCCCTCTGGAAAGTTTGGTGCCTATATTATTGGCAACGGTCATGCTGGCCGAAATGGCATCGGGAATATTGTGTGCAGCGGGACTGTTTCAACTGGTGGTTTTCGGGGAAAGCGAAGTCGCCCTCTACGGAGGAATTTTGGCCTGCGTATCCTTATTAATGTTACTCTTCGGTCAACGCCTGGCCAAAGATTACGAAGGGGCAAAAACCATTGCGGTCTATTTTGTGCCGGCAGTGTTTTTGGTCTATTTGCTGCAACTTGGATAAAGGGTCTCTTATTTCTTGTATTTATCGTTCAGGATTTTCACTAATTCCTCGGTAAGATCATTGGCGTCGGTGCCATAGAGCACGCTTCCGCCATCGCCGCCGCCAAGTATATACGTGTAGCCGTTGGCCTTGCCATACGTTTCGATTTCGTCTTTAACACGGCCGACGATGCTATCCATCTCGGTCTGGCCGCTGGCCTGTAGCTGCTGCTCTTCTTGCTGAAGTTGCTGACCGATCATCTGGCCGCGTTGTTGCATCTGACCGTATTGCTCCTGCGCCTTGGTCTCTGACATCTTTTCTGCTTCCGTTTGAAATGCCTGCGCCTCTGCTTGAAAAGCTTGGGAGATACTGTCCCGCTTTTTACCAAGAGCCTCGGTCTTTTTCCTGAATTCGGATTCAACGTCGATTTTCTCTTGATATTCGTCCATCAGCTTTACGTTGTCGACGTATCCGATTTTTGCTTGTTGGCAGGATGCTAATCCTAAAAATATACAAACCGCGATAATTTTTTTCATCTCTTTAATTTTGATTGCTCCCTATTTGGATTCAGTTTTGGGTGGTTCGGGAATGAGGTGTTTTTTTTTGGTCGCGCAAAAATAGGAAACCTTTTTAAAGGATGGCCAGTGATTTTAATGTTTTCTGGAAGCTATCGATTATTACCTTAAAAAGTTCTTAGCAGTTTTGGTCATGCGAAAAGTGACGGGTCAAAGACTGTTTCGGAGGATATGATTTCGCCATAAGGAAAAATTATTAGGACTTCTATTATAATTGACAGATGCTATCGAAAATGGATGGCTAAAACCATTCAGGTTTTCAATCTTTTCAAAATTATAGCTTGGGACACCTTAGACCTGCCGAACTTTCGGCAGAACGTCTTAAAACGGCTATTTGCACTTTTGACTAATATTTTTTGAGTATCTAACGCTCTTTTTGGAGGATATAGATAATGGAAGAATATTCTTTGGTTCGCCATCCGCGGAAAAGGGATAGCATTCCAATTCCGAATGCGCGAAGAAAATTCTTCTGACCGGTTTTGTATTTCTCGGAAAGTAAGGAAACGTAAAAAGCGTCAAATACCATCGGTTTGGTGTCCACCACTTTCATATTGTGCCGCAAGAAGATTTTGTCGATAGCCGTTCTAGAAAAATGCCAAAGGTGGCGGGGCACATCATAGGCTGCCCAAAATTTTCCGTAATACTTTGCGTCGTAGGATTTGTAATTCGGAACTGCGATGATTAAAGTACCCTCATCTGCCAAATGCCAACGAAGCTTTCCGATTTGGTTTTCGAGGTCGGCCAGATGCTCCAAAACATGCCATAAGGTAATGACCTGAAATTTCCGTTTGGGAAGGGACTCCAAATGGTCCAGCAACTCCATCTTTTTTTCCCGAGAGCGCAATCGGGCATCCTGGTTCGGTTCTATCCCTGTCACAAACCATCCACGTTTACGGGCCGCCAATAAAAAGTCGCCAGTTCCGGCCCCAACATCCAAAAGCGATTTATTGTCCTGCGCGTACCGCTCGATCAGGCGGGTCTTCATCCCTAGGCTGAAGGTCTTTACGGATTGGTAGATTTTATCGGTAAGCGACTTGTTCGCGTCGGTATGAGAAATATAGGCATTGCTTTGGTAGTAGATGCCAAGATTTTCAGGTTGCGGACGGGTGACGAGCATCTGCAAATCTTCGTTCAGTTCTAGCGCGAACTTTTCGCCGGTCACCGCAAAATCCCTAGTTTTTAAAAACGGTTTCATTGTAATTTTGGGTGGTCAAATATTCTTGCTTTAAAGTCCGAAGATACTTTAAAACAACTTCCCTTGAAAGCGCATCGGGCTTCAAACAGTCGTTTTCGGCATCGCTGTAGACCTCCATGGCAATGTACCAATGTCCCTTTCGGCTCTCGTAATGGTCTTCGAAAATCGGACCCATCCCCGCATCGTCGAGCATAGCATCTACAAAAACACCGCCTAGATTTATGATTTTGGTTGGAATCTCCACTTCGTAAAAAGAGAAAAAATAAGTGGCCTCGTTCATGATAAAAGGCACGTTGTCGTAGACATTTTCATTGTTCAGCCCGAACTTGATATCCACAAAGTCGTAAAAATGACCGGCGTCTTTCGGGTCTTCGAAAAGGAACATCTGGCGTTTGGAGAGGCTTCGTTTAAACTTCTTCCCCATGGTCACCTTGTAGTCATCGATGTTCGGCGCTATCCGAATTGGAACACAGGACTGTAGTCCAACGAAGAGTATCAATAGGATGCACAATTTTTTCATTGATGGGGCCGGAGTGATATTCATTTGCTGTCTTACCGCTCAATTACGGATGACTAATGGATATCAAAAATTGCACCAAATAGGATTTCGGAGTTCCACATGGAACATGTCAGAGCTTATCGACCTAGGTAGACCAGTAAAACACTGATGTCGGAAGGATTGACTCCGCTAACCCTTCCTGCTTGAGCTATGGTAACTGGTCGGATGGCACTAAGCTTTTCCCGGGCCTCGTAGGAAAGCGATTTAAGCTTTGAGTAATCGAATTCCTCCGGGATTTTTACATCCTCGAGCCGCTGCAACTTGTCGGCATTAATTTTTTCCTTGTTAATGTATCCGGAATATTTTACCTGTATTTCGGCCTGTTCCATCACCTCCCTATCCAAATTATGCTCTTCAACAAAACCGGATACCGGTTCCAATTCAAGCATATGTTCCATTTTTACTTTCGGACGGGAGAACACCTTGAACATCTTATCGGATTGCTTGACCAAGGAAGAATCCAACCGTTCCAAAATGGGATTGATGTCTTCGGGAGGGACACTTGTTTCCCTGAAAAAGTTGACCAAAGCATCCGATTTTCGCTCTTTTTCCTCCATTCTTTCCAACCGTTCCTTGCCTGCCAGACCGATTTTAAAACCAATCGGAGTCAATCGCAAATCGGCATTATCCTGTCTTAAAAGGGTACGGTACTCGGCGCGGGATGTAAACATCCGATACGGTTCCTCGGTTCCTTTGGTAATCAAATCATCGATTAGAACCCCGATATAAGCCTCATCTCTTTGAAGGATCAAAGCATCCTTTTCATTTAATTTTAGGTGGGCATTGATACCTGCCATCAGTCCTTGACAGGCCGCTTCCTCGTAACCGGTGGTGCCATTTATCTGTCCAGCGAAATAGAGGTTATCCACCAATTTGGTTTCCAAGGTATGTTTTAACTGCGTCGGCGGGAAGTAATCGTATTCGATCGCGTACCCTGGTCTAAAGAATTTTACCTTTTCGAAGCCTTTTACCGCCTTTAGTGCTTTGTATTGAACATCCTCAGGAAGGGAGGTAGAAAAGCCATTAACGTAGACTTCTACGGTTTGCCAACCTTCGGGCTCCACAAAAAGTTGATGGCTATCCTTATCCGCAAAGCGGTCTATTTTATCTTCTATAGACGGGCAATAGCGCGGACCGATACTTTGAATCCGTCCGTTGAACATGGGGGAGCGGTCGAAACCTTCCCGAAGCAAATCGTGCACTTCTTGGCTGGTATGGCTCATATGGCAATCCCGCTGGTGTTTGAGAACCGGGGTGTCCAAATAGGAAAATTTTTCCGGATGTTCATCGCCGGGCTGTGGAATCATCACCGAATAGTCTAACGAACGACCGTCGACCCTTGGCGGGGTTCCGGTCTTCATCCGACCGCTTTCGAAACCGAGCTCGGTCAGTTGCTGAGTGATTCCGGTGGCGGCCCGTTCTCCCGCCCTACCCCCACCGAACTGCTTTTCACCGATATGGATGAGTCCGTTCAAAAAGGTGCCATTGGTCAGCACCACGGCACGCGCTTTTATTTCCAGCCCCAAGGAAGTTCGGACGCCAACTACTTTATTATTTTCTATCACCAGGCCACTGACCATCTCCTGATAAAAATCACAGTTGGGAGTTTTCTCCAAGGCCAAACGCCACTCCTCTGCAAATCGCATCCGATCACTCTGGGCACGTGGACTCCACATCGCAGGCCCCTTGGATTTGTTCAGCATTTTGAACTGGATGGCGGACTTATCGGTTATAATTCCACTATACCCCCCTAAAGCATCGATTTCGCGAACAATTTGCCCCTTGGCGATACCGCCCATAGCCGGATTACAGGACATCTGTCCCATGGTCTGCAGGTTCATGGTCACCAACAGGGTTTTGGAGCCCATATTGGCCGCGGCGGCGGCGGCTTCTGCGCCTGCATGGCCACCCCCGACTACAATGACATCGTATTGCTCTAAAAACATGGTGAGATTTTTCTAAATAAGTTTGCGTGAAAATTATCTCGCTAGTCGATCTCTTAAAATTATTGTTTGAAGCAACTGCATTTGAAGCGACTGCCAGGCTTTAATAACTTGTTTCGCAATTGCACCAGCCAAGGATGGTTGAACACGGACTCTGTAAGCTATCCGTTTTTCGACGCATCATTTCTTATGCCTGCCATATCGTTCTTGCCATTTTGCAGAAACTTCAATTTTGTGTGACCCAAAAGCATCGCTTGAGTCGCAAGCAGTCCCAAAAAAAGGGCATAAACGTCCTTAACTTCTTATTGTTCCACGTGGAACAATTTTATCTTTTCATCCTCCTTGCCTCGCATTTCGGATTGGTCCGATTCTGATTTGTCCTTATATCCAAACAAATGAAGTAGGCCATGAGACATCACCCGTAGTATCTCGTTTCCCAAATTGGTTTTATATTTTTTAGCGTTCTCCTTCACCCGGTCCACCGAAATAAATATGTCGCCGGATACTTGACGGCCTACCGTATAATCAAACGTAATAATGTCGGTCAACGTATCGTGCTTCAAGTGCTTTTTATTCAGTTCCCAGAGATATTCATCGGCACAAAAAATATAAGTAATAGCACCCTTGTCAAAACCCTCCGAATTTATTACCCTACTTACCCAATCGGCTAACTCGGATTCGTATTGCGCCTGATGTTGGACTTTCGCTTCCTCTATCACCTGGAATCCGCCCACATCCTGAAATGCAAATTCCGTTTCATAATGGAACTCAATCATTGGTGCTAAAATAGTCCTTTACCCTATTCCGAAAATCGGGCCGCAAAGGTAAGGTTTGCCGATTTAAAATTTCGATTTCATCACGATCGTTCTCTAACGCTGGTGGCTTGGTGATTATCGGATTGGTGTAATCCTTAGTGTTAGTATTGCTTTCCCGCTCTGATTTTTTGCCCTGTTTCATGGCCGCGTTCTCCAGCTTCATCAATTCGTATTGAATGTTATTTATCTTGTTCATGCTGCGTTGTGTTACACCACTTTCAAGAAGATCGTTTTCGAAGTCCTCCATTTGTTTGAGCAATTTTTGTCCCAATTTTTTATCTCCGGCGTCAATCATGTCCTGCAATTGCTGTTCTAGTTTTTGACGGATCATTTGCTGCTCCTTATAAATCTCATAGATTTCCTGTAGCTCCGCCTCGCTGGGCTCGCCCTGGCCCTGGCCTTGACCTCCTTGATTGCCACTTTTTCCCTTGCCTCCTTCATTTCCCTTGCCTTCGCCATTTTCACCTCCTTGACCCTGTTGGCCCTCACCCTCCTGATTGCCCTGACCCTCTTCGCCTCCTTGACCTTGCTGGCCCTCACCTTTTTCACCTTCTTTACCTTCCCCTTTCTGGCCCTCTCCTTGTTGCCCTTCTCCCTTTTCACCCCGACCTTCTTGACCTTGCTGGCCCTGCTCTCCCGCGCCGTTCTGAGGTTTTCCCTGTCCTTGTTGGCCCATCCCTTCCATTTTCTCTTTCAATTCACCCTGCCCTTTAATAATATCCGGCAATTGAAAATCCTGTCCCCCACCTTCTCCCTGACCTGACATCATACTCTCCTGCATATTATCGAGCATATTGGCCAAAAAGTCCGCCAAATTGTTGGAGGCGTTCATCACATACTTCTGATATGATACACCTTGGTATATTTGGTTTTCGGCCATGCTCTCCAATGCCTTGTCCACATTGTAATATACCTCTGTAATCTGCTCGTTTACGAATTCCGATAATTCCGCCCGACGTAGGGACAACGCAAAAAGGCTGTCGTCGACGTGCCCAAAAAGGTCGCGCAATTCTTGCTGTTCACGCACCGTTCCGGAAAATTGGGCATTATCTACATCGGCATCTTCCAGGCTATCGTACAGTTTTTCTTGCTTGAAGGAAAAGGTCACCAAATTGTCCAATATCTGTCGCAACATCTCTGCATCCTCAGTGATGCTCGACCCACCTCCCGCGGGAGATGCAGATTCTCCCAACTCCTCGCTCATTTCTTTCATCTTATCGGCAGCGGATTTTTGCTTTTTGGAAGCTCCTTCGGCTGCCTTCTGCTTCTCCCCTGAAGACGACTGCTCGGCACCCTGATGTTTATTGATTTCCTCCAGCGCATCCTGTTGGTCATTTTTTACACCCTGTTTCTTACTATCGTCAATGTTCAGACTAATTGGTTTTTTTAATTGTTCATTATCCTTTTTCAGTTCTTCGAGTTCTTGCGCCAGTTTCTCGAAATTCTCGTTCAGTTTCTGCTGCTCGGCCTCCGAGAACTCCTCTCCCACCTTTTTATCGGACAGTTCTTGCTGCTTTTCAGCCTCCGCTGCCAAATCCTTTGCCAATTGCGATGCCTTTTCCGTCACATAATATCGCTTGGTCAACTCTAACAACTGCTCCAGGTTGCGCTCACTGTTCTGTTGTTTCTTACCCAGTTCCTCAAGACGTTTGGTCAGCTCTTCCTTGTCGATTTTGTCGGCGATTTTATTCAGTTCCTCCAGTAGCTTTTCGTTCTTTTTTGCCTCTAATTCCTGACGCTCCAAGCGCTCTTGCAAAAGTTTGTTCTTGGGGTCGTTCCGCTCCCCCTTTTCCAGATTTTCCTTGAGCTGTTTGCTGAATTTTTGCATCAGGTTTTCCTGTCGCTGTTGCTTTTTCAGGAAGTCCTTGATCTGTGTCTGGTCATTGAAATTCAACTGGCTTTTTTCCTTTTGCTCCCTGTTGATTTCCTTCAGCGACTCCTTTTGCTCCTTGAAGGTGTCCAAGGAGCGATCCATATTATCGATAATGGACTGCTGGCTTTCCAACTCTTGGTTCCGCAATTGATCATCATCGAACAAAGCCATCGAAAACACCTGCGTTTTTGCGGTTTTTCCGCTATGAATAGCGTCATTGTCCGTCGCAGCAAAATAAAAACTGTAGTTCTTGCCGGATTCTAGCTCCAGCCCAGAGGGAAAGGTATAATAGAACTGGTTAAAATTGGTGTTTGGAATATTTATGGGGATAGTCTGCCGGTTCTCTGGATTATCATCGGGATAACATACCAATTTTATACTCTTCAGTTTATAATCGTCGGAGGCCTCTCCCGCATAGTAAGATACATTTGGATTTAAGGAATCCAATACCTGCTTAGCCTTGATGGTCGGATACGCATCCTTAATTACTGAAAAGCGATAGCCAAGTTTCTCATAATCTTGCACATTCTTATTGGAGGTTGAAAGTTCGTAAGGATAATCGGAATAAATTTTTTTGGACAGGTCAAATCGATTTTCATTCCTAATAAAAGATATGGATGTATCCTTTGCAATCAAACGGATGTCTTCGGTTTCTTGCCCTTCGATTTCCCATGTAACTTCGGTGCCTTCCGGAAAAGTGGCGTTGCCCGTGCTAATCAACACTTCGGTAGAACGACCGGTATAATTAGGATAGTTCAGCTCCATTCGAAAATTCTGGATTGAGGGAGTTCTTAAAGCGGTCAAGCTATATGGTCTGGAACGGACTCCATTCGCTGTAAACGAAAATTCAGTGCTTTTAAGGGGCGGGGTCAAGGTATATTGATACCTGCCGTTCTGTTTCTGCAGTAGCGAGGTTTTTCCATCCATTTCAATGTAGACCGCTTCCGGCTGCACCTGCCCCTCGGTAACCACCTCAATCGTATACGATTTTGAATCTAAGACTTCCAAATCTTGGGATACCAATAGAAATTGAAATGGGGCTGGTGGTTCATAGGCCAAATCATAATGGACAACCCTATCCGCAGACCCAAAAAAGGGAGCCAGATTTCCGGATAGCCAAATTATTCCGAACAGCAATATCGGCAGAATAAGATATTTGGTATATTTCAGGTTGTCCCTAAAATCGACTGCTTTAGTAAAGGGGACCGGATTCATATCCTCCGAACGTTGCTCTATACTGGCCAGGAGTAATTCCGATTGGTTCTTATCCTCGGCCAAATCCAACAGATTGTATAGCTTGTCCCCAACTTCCGGGAAATGCTTTCCGATCAGTAATGATGCTTGTTTATGGCTAATGCCTCGCTTAAGCTTGAAGAGATAGAACAACGGCGTCAAAATGTATCGGAACAGTAAAAAACATTCCACCGCAATAAATACCAACAGCAACAGTAACCGTCCCGTGGAATTGAGCCATAAGAAATACTCGACCGCCAGCACCACAAAGAAAAAGAGCAGCCCCAGCACTACGAAGAGTAAGAGCCCTTTCACCAACATTTTGGTGTAGTATTTCTGGGAGAAACGGTTTAGCTTCTCAAGTATGTTCTTGTAACTGGCCATGATAGCGCAAAGATACGGAAAAACCGGTGTAGTACAGCCAAATACCAAGGACTTGGAGGTGCGATTGTATAGAGGTGACAACCGTGGTGGCCCGGCAAATATAAAATGGAATTTCCCGAATTTCAAAAACCCAAACACACGCCCCGCTACTTTTGGGGCGCGTTCGCTGAAACAGAATGATGGTACATCTAGAGATTGGCGGACGCCTCGCCAAAGGGTAGACCAAATTATTGCTGCCCTGCCTGACTTTTGATACCTTTAGGGCCAATAAAATTCGCTATGAACCAAAAAGTCCGAGTCCGTTTTGCGCCCAGTCCTACAGGACCTTTGCATATTGGGGGAGTGCGCACCGCCCTATTTAATTATCTGTTCGCCAAGAAGCACGAGGGTACCTTTATTCTCCGTATCGAGGACACTGACCAGAACCGTTATGTAGAAGGTGCCGAACGGTATATTATTGAAGCGCTCGATTGGTGCGGTATTCCGTACGATGAAGGTCCCGGGCGGGAAGGAAGCCACGGACCTTACCGCCAGAGTGAGCGCAAGCATCTCTATCGTGAATATGCGGAAAAGCTAGTCGTCACCGGAAAAGCCTACTATGCTTTCGATACGGCCGAGAAACTGGATTACCATCGGAAGAACCACGAGGCCGAGGGCAAAACCTTTATCTACAACTGGCACAACCGGTTGAAATTGGACAATTCCCTATCCCTCTTACCAGAGGAGACCCAAAAACGTTTGGATGCGGGAAATGATTACGTCATCCGCTTTTTAACCCCTCCTGACGAGACATTGCACCTAAAGGATACCATCCGCGGAGATATCGAAATCGATACCAATACTTTGGACGACAAGGTGCTTTTTAAAAGCGACGGTATGCCCACCTACCATCTCGCCAACATTGTGGACGATCATTTGATGGAAATCAGCCATGTTATCCGGGGGGAGGAATGGTTACCTTCTTTGGCCTTACACCAACAGCTCTACGACGCTTTCGGTTGGAATGCACCGGAATTTGCCCATCTGCCCCTCATCCTAAAACCGACCGGGAACGGTAAGCTTAGCAAACGGGATGGCGAAAAAGGCGGTTTTCCTATTTTTCCTTTGCAATGGAAGGAGTCCAGCGGATATCGAGAGTCCGGCTATTTCCCGGAAGCCGTAGTCAACTTTTTAGCTTTTTTAGGATGGAACCCCGGTACGGAACAGGAAATCTTTAGTTTAAAGGAATTAGTGGATGCCTTTAGCCTAGACCGTGTCAACAAGTCCGGTGCTCGGTTCGACCCTGAAAAGACCGTTTGGTACAATCATCAATATCTTCAGGAAAAGGAGGATGCCGAACTGATGGAACGCTTTATGCCCATATTGGGAGAGCATATTGATCTGGGTCTCGACTGCGCTCGACCTGATAATGTCAAGAAAGTAGTTTCTATGATTAAGGAACGCGCCGATTTCGTATCCAACTTCTGGTCGCTTTCGGACTACTTTTTTGTCGCCCCGACCATCTATAATGAAAAAGCGGTCAAAAAACAGTGGAAGGATGGAACACCGGACATCTTAAACCGATTGGTATCTGAGCTGGAAACTTTCGAGGATTTCTCCTCCGGACATCTCGAAAGCCAAGTAAAACAATGGATTACGGACGAGGAACTCTCTTTTGGAAAGGTGATGCCGCCTTTACGTTTAGTAATTGTGGGCGATATGAAAGGACCACACCTGTTCAATATAATGGGGTATATAGGAAAGGATAAAAGCATTCAGCGCATTCAAAAAGCCATTGAATTGCTAGAATAGGACTTTAAAAGGTCAACCCCCTGTAACAAACTTCCAGAAAAAGCTACAAATATCATAAAGTCTCCCTATCTTCATTGGGTTCGTTAACATCAACTAAAACTTAAAATATCATGGGCACTTTTGTATTAATTCCCTTAGGCTTTTTCGCGGCCGTGATTCTTTTTTCCTCCTTTTTTATTGTAAAACAGCAGACTGCCGTCGCTATCGAACGCTTTGGTAAGTTTCAGAGCATCCGTGGATCCGGGCTGCACATGAAAATCCCGATCGTGGACCGTATTGCAGGTCGCTTAAGCCTTAAAATACAACAACTGGATGTCATAGTAGAGACCAAGACCTTGGACGACGTGTTTGTCAAGCTCAAGATATCGGTGCAGTACGTTGTACTAAAAGATAAGGTATACGAAGCCTTCTACAAGCTAGAATACCCGCATGAGCAGATTACCTCCTATGTTTTCGACGTCGTACGCGCAGAGGTACCTAAGATGAAGCTGGATGACGTGTTCGTCAAGAAAGATGATATCGCCATCGCGGTTAAGACCGAATTACAGGAGGCCATGTTCGATTATGGTTTCGACATTATTAAGACACTGGTAACGGATATTGACCCCGACCAACAGGTCAAGAACGCAATGAACCGAATCAACGCCTCCGAGCGGGAAAAAATCGCTGCACAATTTGAAGGGGATGCCGCCCGTATCTTAATTGTTGAAAAGGCCAAGGCTGAAGCGGAAAGTAAGCGCCTACAAGGTCAAGGTATCGCCGATCAGCGCCGTGAAATCGCACGTGGACTCGAGGAGTCCGTCGAGGTGCTGAACAAGGTCGGCATCAACTCCCAAGAAGCCTCCGCACTGATTGTGGTTACACAGCACTACGATACACTTCAATCTATAGGGGAGGAGACCAATACCAACCTCATCCTATTGCCCAATTCGCCACAGGCTGGCAGCGACATGTTGAACAATATGGTTGCCTCGTTTACCGCAAGCAATATGATCGGGGAGGAAATGAAAAAGAGGAATCCGAAAAAGAGGGAACAATAAAGCTATGAAGCCCAATCAAATATTTCCTTGAGTACATGCTTCTGGGTACATTTAGTCATATTAAAAACTCTGTCCTTTGACTTACGCCTTCTCTTCATCGGTTAAGCTGAAGCTTTGACACAATCGCTGTTGGGCTTGGCGTTTAAAAAACCTAAATTTTAATTTTCGGCAACAAAAAAGCCCGAAAATTCTAGATTTTCGAGCTTCATGTGTGTATTATAATGATAAATTACTTGCTGCTGAACCGGTTCAGCACTTTCTTCGCGAACAAGGAAATCAAAAACTTCTTGACGATTCCGCCAACCCCGCCCAACAAACTGGTCGGATATAGGTTGCTTTTGGCTTGGCGAAAGGTCATTTTAAGGTTTTCCCTATCAATATCGCGCTCCAGTTTCAAGATTTTCAAATCCTGATCGATTTCATCGAACGAACTATATCGTTTAGGTATCATACTTCATCGAAATAAAATTCGGAAAACTTTCTCAACAAGGGCTTTCTCAAGCTGTGGCGCAGCAAATACATTATTAAACCAATCAAGACATAAAAACCTCCTACCGCTAAAAAGCCATAAGCTGTATTATCCAACTCACTGCCAATCCAAAAAGCGGCGCTGATGGATAAAAACAATAGGGCCAAGGTCAACGCGATTCCCACGGAGGCAATCTTTACGAACACCATGACACCCTTCATCAGTACCTTAAAGCCTTTCAGCTTATAGAACTGTCTACTGGTCTCGATGAAGGACCGGGCGGTCTCCTCTGCGTCGGAATAGTTTTCCTTTAATTCGTCGAACGCCATATATTACTTCTGCAGTTGGGCGTTTTTCTTTCTAAGATCTTCCAACTTCTTCTCCAGACTAAGAATGATATCGTCGGCTTTATAGCTCATGTTCGAAATCGTTTTGTCCAATGTCGCCTCGAAATCGACCTTCTTTTGTTCTGCGGTTTTGGTCAACTCATCCGTAGCATGAGAAATACGGCTTGCAATCTCATCACGGGTCTTTTTGGCCTGCTTGCTTATTTTATCGCGTGTCTTATCTCCCTTATCCGGAGCATATAAAATACCGACACCGGCTCCGATGGCCGCTCCGGTCAACAAAGCTAACATGATACTTCCACTATCTTTTGACATAATCGTAAAATTTAAATTATTGGGTTACTAAGGTTGTTGATTACTCCCATCGATGGTCAACCTTCGATACCGCCACATGAGAATCGCTAAAATACTTCAAAAAAGTCGTTATCCTTACTCTTATCACGGTAAATTTTAACGTTGTTGCGGGAAAATACAACATCAAGCTCTAAAGAGCTGTTTTGAGGACCGAATAGGATACGAGGTTGCCACTGATATCAGCTTTTTAAGAGCATTCGGCAAAATCGATCAGAGCGTGCTGTTTGTGATAGTTTGTATCTATAACAATAGAATTTGCGATGCGTAAAAGCTATTTGCCCTGAATTTTCGCCCATGTGTCCCTTAAGCCCACCGTTCGATTAAAAACTAGTTTTTCGGAGGATGCGTCCGGATCCACACAAAAATAACCCAAGCGTTGAAACTGGACGCGGTCACCCACCGTTGCATTTTGGAGTCCGGGCTCCAGATATCCGGTAATGACCTCCAGCGAATCGGGATTGATAAAATCCATAAAATCTTTATCCTTGTGGGTATCGGGACTCTCATCGGTAAACAGCCTATCGTATAGACGTACTTCGGCTTCGATGGCATGCGGGACAGATACCCAGTGCAACGTACCTTTCACCTTACGCATACTTTCTTCGGTTCCGCTACCGCTCTTGCTTTTAGGGTCGTAGGCACATTGGATTTCAACAATATTCCCATCGGTATCTTTAGTGCAGCTTTCGGCCTTAATGATGTAGGCAGATTTTAGGCGGACTTCCCCGCCCAGCTTAAGGCGGAAAAACTTTCGGTTTGCCTCTTCTTTAAAATCCGCCCTTTCGATATAGATTTCCCTGGAAAAAGGAACCTCCCGGATGCCAGCGGATTCGTCACCCGGATTGTTCTCAGTTTCCAGCCATTCTTCCTGACTCTCCGGATAATTCGTGATGACAACCTTGACCGGGTCCAACACACCCATTACCCGGGGAGCGACCTTGTTCAAATGCTCACGGACATTGAATTCCAATAAGGATACATCGATTAGGTTTTCCCTTTTGGCGATTCCAATCGTATCCGCAAAGTTGCGGATGGATTCCGGGGTATATCCCCTGCGCCGCAATCCGGAAATAGTTGGCATACGCGGGTCGTCCCAGCCCGTAACTACGTTTTGTTCCACCAGTTGCAGTAACTTTCGTTTACTGACCACCGTATGGCTCAAATTCCGACGGGCAAACTCTCGCTGTTTGGGGCGAATTTTATCCGGGTCAACCACTTGGTCTAAAAACCAATTATAGAGCTCTCGGTGCATGGCGAATTCCAGTGTACATAGGGAGTGGGAGACCTGTTCGATATAGTCGCTCTCCCCATGCGTCCAGTCGTACATAGGATAAATACACCAATCGGTATCAGTTCGGTGGTGCGACTTATGTAACACTCGGTACATTATTGGGTCTCGCATGAGCATGTTCTGATGGGCCATGTCAATTTTGGCTCGTAAAACGTGGGCGCCTTCGTCATATTTCCCTTCCTTCATTCCCTGAAAAAGCTTCAGATTTTCTTCAACCGATCGGTTGCGATTGGGACTATCTTTTCCTGCCTCGTAAGGCGTCCCTTTTTGGTCGGCCATTTCCTCGGAAGATTGGCTATCCACATACGCCTTTCCATCTTTAATCAGCTGCACCGCCCAATCGTAGAGTTGCTGGAAATAATCCGATGCATACCGTTCGGTATCCCATTGAAATCCCAGCCATTCCACGTCTTTCTTAATCGCATCCACATAAGCCTGTTCCTCCTTGATGGGGTTGGTATCGTCAAAGCGCAGATTGACCGGGGCATCATAGCGCAATCCCAGCCCGAAATTGAGGCAAATGGAGCTAGCGTGGCCGATATGCAGATATCCGTTCGGCTCGGGGGGGAAGCGAAAGCGCAAATCTTCACGTGAATACCTGCTTTGCAGGTCATCCTCAATGATATGCTCAATAAAATTCAATGGTTCGACGGCTTCGCTCATGGACTGCAATTTTGGAAGCCAAAGGTAGTTAAAATGGGATAATCGGCCTGCATCTCATCGGGCTTTCATACAAATAAGCGTGTTTCACAACATAATCGCCCGATGCCACAACATTAAATTTCGCGTGCGTGCTATATACACCATATTTGTTGTTGCAATACGTTAGATCCCAAATCTATCTATCCAAAATTACCCTACTTATGAAAGCACGTCTACTTACTTACGCCCCGGTATTGTTCATCGCCTATTTTCTGTTGGGAGCCGCTCAGGTTTCCGCCCAGACGGTAGCCCTCAACGCTCCCAAGTCGGCGGGAAACCCTAACAACGGCGATTCGCCCACCGAGGGAGTCTGGGACAAAATCTGCGCCGGAAACAACAACGGCTTTAACCAATATTTCGCCACTGTCAGTTGGGCCGGTACCCCCAACGCCGACAACGAATGGATTCTTGAACTATCGAATGCCTCAGGCAGCTTTACCGATGCAACCGAATTGGCCCGAGAATCGAGCAACGCCACCGTTCAAAATCCAGGTTTTGAGTTTTCCGTACCTACCGACACAAGGGGTGCAGGCTATAAGATGAGAGTCCGAGGTACCAGTCCCGCCACCACGGGACCGGCCACGAGCGCATCCTATAGTATGTATTACATGGATGTGACCACTCCCTTGGCCATCAGTAAGGATGGGGATGGAGTTATCACTAGTAATGTATGTAGCAACTCTTCCAGCGTACGCTTGGAAGTCCACAATATCACCAACCCGGAAACCTATCAGTATAATTGGTATCGAAGCGGCA
>JBAUIP010000432.1:0-7385 GCA_049683055.1 Pricia sp. | reverse complement strand
AATCCATCCTTGATACCTTGACGCTTCCTTTCTTCTTCCCCAAGCAAAGCATGGGAAGTTTGCGATGGCGAAAGTACGGTACTTTCCACGCCCGCCAAACTCATGGAGGATTTTATCAGCTTGAGGGATTTTTGGAACAGCGATGCGTCGAGCCCCTCCTGAAGTTCGAAGGAGAGCATTCCCCCAAAACCTTTCATCTGCGATTTGGCGACCTGATACTCCGGATGGCTGGGCAGACCGGGGTAAAACACCTTTCCGATGTCCTCATGCCCATCGAGAAATTCCGCCAATCGCTGGGCGTTTTCGTTTTGGGCCCTTACCCGAAGTCCCATTGTCTTGAGGCTTCTTTCGAGCAACCAAACAGTGTAGTCGCTCAGGCTTCCGCCAAGATTTTTAGCGAGCGCGAAAATCCGTTCCATATGTTCTTGGGAGGCTGCCACCGCCCCCGCGCAGATATCCGAATGGCCGCCCATATATTTAGTGGCACTGTGGATGACTATGTCGATGCCGAAATCCACCGGATTTTGGTTGACCGGACTCGCAAAAGTATTATCGATCATGGATATCAGTCCATGCTTTTTAGATAGCTTCCCGATGGCATCCAAATCCGTGACGGTCAGCAAGGGGTTTGAAGGGGTTTCGATATAAATGACCTTGGTGTTGGGCCGGATTTTATCCTCAAAATCCGACGCCCGCCATCCATCGGTAAAGGAATATTCGATACCGAACTTGTCAAATTCCTCGGTCACTAGATTATAGGTCCCACCATAAAGCATTTGCTGCAGCACTATGTGGTCGCCTGCCTTCAGAAACGCCATCAAGGCGGTACTGATAGCTGCCATACCGCTCCCGAAAATCAAAGCGGATTCCGTATGCTCCAGCATCGCGATTTTTTTGCAGAGCGCTTCTTGGTTGGGCGTGTTGAAATAGCGGGGATAACGTTTGATATCGACATCCTCGAAGGCATAGGAAGTACTCATATAGAGCGGTGAAATAGCGCCCTTGAACTGTTCGTCATGCACCTCGCCAACGTGGGTGCAAATGGTATTTAAGCCTTGCTTTGGCTGCTTCATTATATTCTAATTTTTGGAAAAAGCTAAAGGTATAAATTAATTTGGCAATCAAGAAAGCCATCACACCTCAACCCTTTTCCAATTTCCTTTTTTGAACCACCATATAGAAATAAGGGCCAATAAAACCTCGGCAGCCGTTATCGCAACGAAGACTCCCATGACGCCCCAGTCGAAAGTGATGGCCGTCAGATAAGCCATGGGCAATTGAAAGAGCCAGAAAGCGATAAAATTGATTTTGGTCGGCGTGCCGGTATCCCCGGCCCCGTTGAAGGCTTGGGTGAGCACCATGCCGTAGGCGTAGAAAATATATCCGGCCGCAATGATCTGTAGACAGAGGCCGCCATTTTCGATGACCACGGGATTGTTGTTGAACCAGCCTACGATTTCATAGGAGAAAAACAGATAAATTATAGACACCAACCCCATAAAGTAGGCATTGTATTTTCCGGTTTTCCAAACGGATGTTTCTGCACGTTCCGGCTGTTTGGCCCCAAGATTTTGCCCTACCAAAGTAGCGGCGGCGTTGCTCATTCCCCAAGAGGGCATTAGCGTAAACAGCATCACCCGGATGGCAATCGTGTATCCTGCCAAGGTCTCGCTTCCGAATTCGGACATCATCCTCATTAGAAATACCCAGCTCGAAGTGCCGATCAAGAACTGGGCGATGCCGCCTAGGGAGACTCGAATCAGGTTCAGCATGACCTTGAAGCGCATTACTATATCCTTGAAACCGATTTGAATGCGGCTCCATCCGAAGAAAAGTACGGCCAGCTGAAACAGTACCGCGGTGCCCCTTCCTATATTGGTCGCGATTGCGGCACCCATGACGCCAAATTCGGGAATCGGGCCCCATCCGAAAATAAAAATCGGATCGAGAATGATGTTGAGTCCGTTCGAGAGTACTAAGGCCCACATAGCAATGGAGGCATCGCCCGCTCCCCGAAAAATAGCGTTGATGAGGAACAATAGAAGTATCGTGATATTCCCGCCGAATAGCCATTGGGTATAGCCATAGCCTTCTGCAATGAGGTCGGGTTCCGCGCCCATCAGGGCCAAAATGTCCTTGGCGTACAGAAACCCGATGATTCCGACTAAAACGGACACCAGAATTCCCAAGGCGATAGCTTGAACGGCGGATTCCCGTGCTCCTTGGATATCTTTCTCCCCTATTCTACGGGCCACTACGGCGGTTGCTGCCATACTCAGTCCGATGGCGACCGCGTAAACCAAGGTGATGACCGATTCCGTCAAGCCGATGGTGGCGACCGCGTTGACACTGACTTGGGAAACGTAAGCGATATCAACAATGGCAAAAATCGATTCCATCATCATCTCCAAAATCATGGGGATGGACAACATGAAAATCGCCTGCGGATGCTACCGGTCGTAAATTCGGTTTCCTTTCCGGTGACGGCAGTAACAAAATGCTGCAACAGACGTTTGAACGTGATTCTATTGAGGTGTGGCATGGTATTGGAAATTATGTTGTACGAAAAGGGGGGAATGTAAAAATAGCGACCGAAGCATGGTCACTTTTTAAGGTCGGGAACCTTTAACATCCTAAAACATAATCTCTATACCCTCATAATGAAGCAAATATGAGAAAAAATTCAATACGAAAACAGAATGCGTCTTAATTTAACATCAATCGCGACGCAAGGCGGCTTCCGAATAATTGCGTCTTGCCTTTAAGATAAGAGCTTATAAAATTTTATTTCTTCACGTAGTACACCCGATACCGCCAGAAACTGATTCCCCCAAGAATGAGGGCGCCGAGGGCAATATACCAGATATAGTCCGGGGTAATGGCGGCGGCACCACTTTGGCCGTAGCTGTGAAGACCAACGAGGTAATAGTTGACGCCGAAATAAGTCATCATAATACTGCCTATGGCGATGAGACTTAGAAAGTTGAACGTCCATTTTCCCCTTAGTTTCGGAACTAGCCGGGTGTGAATGACGAAGGCATAGACCATGATGGAAATCAAGGCCCAAGTTTCCTTGGGATCCCAGCCCCAATAGCGGCCCCAGCTTTCGTTGGCCCATTGACCGCCCAGGAAGTTTCCAATGGTCAGCATAATGAGGCCCACGGTGAGGGCTATTTCGTTGATAATGGTAAGTTCTTTGATGTTTAGGTCCATTCTGGCCTTATTTTTCTTATTGGTCAGTATCATAAGAATGAGACAGACCAAACCTAAAATTGCGCCTACAATCAGAGGGCCGTAGCTGGCCACGATGACCGCAACATGAATCATGAGCCAGTAGCTGTCCAGTACCGGTACGAGATTGGAAATTGCCGGATCGACCCAGTTTTGATGAGCTATCCAAAGTAAAATTCCCGCGACAAAAGCGGAGGCGCCCATGGTCATATTACTTTTTCTTGCGAATAAAAGCCCTATTCCCATGGTCGCCCACGAAACGTAGAGAATACTTTCGTAGGCATCGCTCCAAGGGGCGTGGCCGGAGATATACCACCGTAAAATTAAGCCCGCCGTATGCCAAAGGAAGAATATGATAATAGTTCCCTTCAAAAAGTAAGCGGCGATACGCCAGATGGAGCGATCCTTGAATATTTGTAATATCAGAACGATGAATAGGAAAAGTCCGACAACAGGATACCATCTCCATAACTGATTGAAAATCCCCAATTTATTATAAATGACCTCGGTATCGATTTTTGTATCCGAAGGAAGCACCTCGCTACCGTGGTTTTTTTGGTTCTGTTTAAAAGCATCCAACAATTTGTCCGCACTGGCATAATCGCCCGTTTCCTTGGCCTTTTGCAGAGTCATTAGATAATAGGGAATGGAATTCTTGATGAAGTTGGCATACAATGAATCGGATACCTGAAATTGTCCGCCACGGAATTCAAGGGCGGATATCCATTTGTTGTTTTCATCGTTCAACAGAGGGAAGATTTTCACGATACGCCCGCTCAGGGCCTGATCTAGCAGGCCAAGACGTGCATTGGCGTCCTTGAAATCCTGTTCGAACTTATCGGGAATGTTGGTAGTGGTCGCTTCCCGCAGATAGGGTTCGAGCTTATATTCCCCTTTTTCGTTAAAAAAGTCCGTGGCCTTGACGTATTCCTGACCTTCCGGAATACCGATGACACTTCGAAGGCTATCGTTTTTCCCTTTTTTATCTACGGCCAAAAACTCTGCGTTGTACCAAGCCTGCGGCACCATCATCATGGAAAGGAAAACCTGATTGGCATCCATGGTTCCGTACTTGTCCTTAAGGCTGAGCTTACGGAGCAGTTCAGAGGAAAAGGTATGGATGGGCTTCATACGGCCACCCTCGTCCTGAATGACCAGCTTGCCGAACCTTTCGGCGTGTTCTTTGGAAACCACCGTGGTCTGAATCAGGGAATCGATCTGTGCCTGGGAAGGCATGGCAGCAGTATGGTCGTGGCCATCATCGGCGGTGTGAACCTCGTTATTACTAGCAGTAGCACCTTGGCCCGCGACGGGTGAATGGTTATGTCCGTCATCCGCGGTGTGAATGTGGCCATCATCGGCTATATGCTCCTGCAAATTGGCGGCGGCATTTACGGAAACGGAATCCGGCGCCGACCCGGCAGTCGCCTTTTGAGGCTCTTTTACCGGTAGCACATTATCAGGAGTCGCTTGTTGGGGCATCTGTGCCTGTTGAACTTGTTCGGCAGATGTATTTTGGTCTTCTTGTTTCGGAGTTCCCGATTGCGCCTGCCCTAAGAACATTCCACCAACAATCAAAATGGTGGTCAGGGCCGCTTTTTTTGCTTTTAATTTTTGAAGGGATTTTCCCAAATCCTTAAATCGGGTCTTACCGAAGAACATGATTCCCATCAATCCCAAATACAACAGGAAGTAGCCGAGATAGGTAATCCAAGTGCCCCAGCGGTCATGATTGACGGAGAGGATAGTCCCTTTTTCATCGGGATGGAAGCTGGATTGGAAAAAGCGATATCCCCCTTCATCCAAAATGTTGTTCATATAGATATCGTAGTCGTAGGGTCGGTTGTCCTCGACGGTCACCTTGCTCATGAAGGAGGCATAGCCTTGCTCCGTACCCGGATATTTTTCGGCAATAAAGTCATTGAGTTTGATACTAAAGGGGAGGTCATAGATTTTTGAACCGTAACTCAGGCTGAATTCTAGTCCCCCAACGGTAAACTTATCCGAAAAATCGGCCGATCCCTTACCGCCCAACAACTTTTTCTGTACGGTTTCTCCATTGGCTGATACCTCTACAACCAGGGCATCGGCAGTGGCCTCCGTCACTTCATCTTGAGGCACTTTGACCACATCGTAGGAGCCCTTAATGATAGGTTCGGGAATCACAAACTGCATTCCGGCCATGTTGTAAAGCGACCGTAGCTGCAGTTCTTGCAGACTGTCTTTTGCAACTTGGCCCTGAAACCGGTCCGCCATCCGCATAAAACTGCCCTCGAATCCGGGCTCGATAAAATATTCACCCCCGTTGGTGAAAAGATTAATGGCTCCCTCGGTGGGTTTGTTCAGCGAAAACAGCACTCCGTGAACACTCGCTACCTGCCCGTTCTCAAGAAAATGTTCATGGCGCTGGCCCTCCCCAGCTTCCACAATTTTCAGGAATTCCTTTCCATTTTCATCGGGAATCAATCCCTCTTTGGCTCCGGAGATAAAATCCACGTACGATATAGTAAACGGCTGCCCGTTGTAATCCTGTTTCCAGGGTAGGTTCGATTTGATGGCTTCGGGGGTCACTATTAAATCCTCCTGTAAGGTTTTTCGTCGGGGCTGTCCATCGATTTCGCCATCCACGTAAGCGGTCAGATACGTTTTGTCGGAATAAAATACGTTCTCGGAACTGCCCTCGCGAATGGGCATCATCCCTTCAAAGCTGATGTAGCGGGTGACAAAGGCGCCGATGATGATCAGAATCCAAGAGAGATGCAACG
The DNA here is from genome assembly GCA_049683055.1 of Pricia sp. Taxonomy (GTDB): domain Bacteria; phylum Bacteroidota; class Bacteroidia; order Flavobacteriales; family Flavobacteriaceae; genus Pricia. The sequence continues at coordinate 1,389 of JBAUIP010000432.1, read as the reverse complement.
TCAGCACGGGCCATTTTTCCCAACGTAGCAATCGATAGCGATAGATGTTACCGAAAAAATTGATGACGAAAAATACCATGATGGCCTCGAACCACCAGGCATTGTAAATCCAGATGCGCGCAGTCTCGGTGCTATACTTGCTCTCAACGAATGTACCGATGCCCATGGTAACGGCGAAGACGATAAAAAGCAGGGCCATCAAACGAGTGGAAAAAAAGAACTTTTTTAGCAAATCTGTCATCAGTATGCTGAATTGGTTTTCAGGCTGCAAAAGTACGTCATAACGGCCGTTTTTTTGTTCAATTACTTGGTAAAATACATTAACAAATGTGTTAATTATAAGTAAATTAAAAGGATGCGATTATTTACTTAATTTCGCCCTATGGTGCGGATTTCAATTCTAGGAACTGGTAATGTGGCATGGCATTTGGTGAGTGCTTTTTCGGCGGCGGAAGATGTAGAAATTGTCCAGTTGGTCGGTCGGAACCCTTCTGCGCTGAAAAATTTGTATGTGCGTTTGTCGACGACGAATTCTCCACCAAAAGTATCGGATTTTTCATATATCGCCGAGTCGGATGTTTATATATTGGCGGTCAGCGATGATGCTATAGCCGAGGTTTCCGGTTTTATTGGGGATAGAAAAGGATTGGTCGTACACACATCGGGAAGTGTTTCCATGGATGTCTTATCCCAACACCCGCGCCACGGCGTATTATATCCACTGCAAAGCTTCAGCAAAGACCGAAAAGTGGATACGGAATCCGTTCCCTTTTGTCTGGAAGCAGGTACAGATGCGGATATGCACGTGCTTAAGAATCTGGCCTCCAATTTATCCCAGAAAATTTACGGAGTGGACTCCGACCAGCGAAGAGTCCTGCACCTAGCCGCCGTATTTGTCAACAATTTTACGAACCATCTCTACCATATCGGACAGCATCTCTGCCAGAACGAAGGGCTACCCTTCGATTTGCTCCAGCCCTTAATCCAAGAAACGGCCTATAAAATTGAGCATCTATCGCCTATAGATTCCCAAACGGGCCCAGCACGTCGTGGGGACGCCAAAACGATAAATATCCATTTGGAACAATTGCAAAACTCAGATTATAAAGAGGTTTATTCCGTTTTGAGCGAATCTATCCTAAATTTGTATCGAGAAAAGAATCCTTCATAATCGATAGTACTACATTTCTAAACGATAATTCAACCCCTTTACATTGGAAAAAAACTACAAAGAAATCCTACAGAGCATCGATACCTTTGTTTTTGACGTGGACGGTGTCTTTACCGACAGTACCCTAATCATTACCACGAAGGGCGAAATGCTGCGGAAAATGAGCGTTAAGGATGGATACGCCTTAAAGACCGCCCTACAAAAAGGGTATAAGGTGT
>JBAUIP010000431.1:0-4656 GCA_049683055.1 Pricia sp. | reverse complement strand
ATGGTACGTATACCGCTACGGTAACCAGTACGATAGAGGAGAATGTTACCGTTTCAGGTACATTGGACGGTGCGGCTATTAACAATACAGGTATCATCACATTCAATCCGGATGACTCCAATCCGGCTCAAGACACAGATCAAACTGAAGTAGGACAAGAAGCCGGACCTTCACAAATACGGATTAACTGTGGTGGCGAAGAAGTTACTTTCGGTGATATTACATTTTTGGCCGACCAGTATTTCAGCGAGAATACGTCTGCTTTTATCAATCCATTATTTGATGAGGATATAGCGAATACCGAAATGGATTCGATTTATCGTACCGAAAGGGTTACTTCGGATAACTCCGATAATATCAGGGGACCATTCTCCTACAACATTCCTGTGGAAAATGGTACTTACACGGTAAGACTCTACTTCGCCGAAATCTACTGGGGCGTAGAGAATCCGCAGGGGTTCGAGGGCGACGTAGGACAACGTGTTTTCAACGTAGCCTTGGAAGATACGCAAATCTTTACCGGATATGATCTCTTTGCAGACATCGGAGCCGGAATAGCCGACCAGAGACAGTACGATGTTGAAGTGACCGACGGCGAATTGAACATTATTTTCGAAGCCAGTGTCAATAAGCCTAAAATTTCAGCCATCGAGATATTCGGTGCAGCAGCAATAGCGGCTGAAGAAGATGGTGGAGAGGATGAAGGATAATAAATAAGGATTTTGAATTAGCTTGGGACCGTCCGGAATTTTTTCGGACGGTCCCTTTTTTTTATCCGATCTTTTTCTGTAAGTTTTCGTATATAAAACGGACGAACAAAAAAAAATAAGCTATGAATACCTTTAAGATATCCTTTATGGTTCTCGCTCTGATTTTAACCACAGCGTGCCAATCGAGTACCAAAAAGAAAGCCGAGGCTCCGGCCCAAGACGAAATGGCGCAGGTGATGAAACCGACCGCCAAGGAACTGGAAGAGTACGAGACCGCCTACTTTGCGAGCGGATGCTTCTGGTGCGTAGAGGCTATTTTCGAAAGTGTCAAAGGCGTTAAGGAAGCAGTGTCGGGCTATGCCGGTGGTTCCGAACAAAATCCAACTTATCAGGAAGTCGCGAGGGGCCAGACCAGCCATGCAGAAGCGGTAGAGGTCTACTACGACCCAGAGGTCGTTTCCTTTACTGCCCTGGTACAGGTGTTCTTCGGCTCCCACGATCCAACCACCCTCAATCGTCAAGGTCCGGATAGAGGCCCACAATACCGATCCATCGCTTTTTATGAAAACGATGAGGAAAAGAAAATCATCGAAAGCTATATCGCGGCCCTAAAGGACCAAAATGTCTACCAAGGCGAACCGATCACTACCGAGGTTACCCAATTGGACACTTTTTACAAAGCGGAGGAATATCATCAGGATTATGAGCGCAAAAATCCGAACGATTCCTACATCACCAATGTTTCGATTCCAAGACTGAATCGTTTTAAGGCGAATTTTTCGGAGTATCTGAAAGAAGATGCGCATTGATTTAGTCATCCTGAAATAGGACGACACAAATTCAACCTATTTCAGGACGGGACAGATAGCAAAAAAGGCTGCTCGAGAAGAGCAGCCTTTTTTAGTAGCGATTAACGGCGATACGTTTGCTTGTCAAGTACGTTTTCTCCAACGAGCAAAAACGCTTGGCCGAAATTTGCTTAGTTTTCCACCAGCAAATTCAATTTTACTGTAATATTGTCCCGAGTGGCTTTACTATACGGGCAAATTTCGTGGGCGGCGTTGACGAGGTCCTCCCCTTTTTCCTTATCCACCGTGGGCAATAGGCAATCAAGGGTGGCACTGACAAAAAATCCATCGTCATCTTTGTGGAAACCGACGGTGGCGCTTACACTAAAATCGCCCAAATCTTTCACCCCATGGTCTTTGGCCACAGCTTGCAAGGCTCCTGCAAAACAGGTGGCATAGGCCGCGGCAAAAAGTTGCTCTGGGTTGGTGGATTTTCCGTCCGTTTTGCCCTCGGTATCCGGCATTTTGATAGCTAGATCGATGGCGCCGTCCTTACTCTTGACATGACCGTTCCTTCCGCCTGTATTCGTTGCCTTTGTCTTGAAAATAGTCTTCATGTGTATTGGTTTTTAATGATTTCTAAGGTTTCCGAAGATAGTTTTTGTGCCGTTCAATATGGATAAGGGAACTATTAAATTTATGTGAAAACCGTGATGTCTGATTCCAGTTCGCTCCGTTCGTATCGTAAGTCGTAATTTTAGGGAATTAATTCCTCAACAAAACAATTTGGGTACGCAAAAGGAAATGGACGATTCGCATACGCTTTCTTCTGGTAAAGCGCTTTTCGAAGGTATAATCGATAGGGATACCGCCGCCCTCGGAAGAGCGATTACCCTGATCGAAAGTCACCGCAACGAGCATCTCGAAAAGGCCAATTCCATCATTGAAAAGTGTTTAGCACGGAAAACGGATACCATCCGCGTCGGTATCACCGGAGTGCCTGGCGTAGGCAAAAGCACCTTTATCGAAAGCCTAGGGGAACTCTTAACGGCCCTGGGCCACCGGGTGGCCGTATTGGCCGTTGATCCTACTAGTACCGAGAGCAAGGGAAGCATCATGGGCGATAAGACCCGAATGGAAAAACTGGTCAAAAATCCCAATGCCTTTATCCGCCCATCACCGTCGGGCACTTCGCTGGGCGGGGTGTCACGTAAAACCCGGGAATCCGTTATTCTGTGCGAAGCGGCCGGATACGATATCGTGCTGGTCGAGACCGTCGGGGTCGGCCAGAGCGAGACCACCGTACACGGTATGGTCGATTTCTTTCTCTTGCTGAAATTATCCGGTGCGGGCGACGAACTGCAGGGCATCAAAAGAGGCATCGTCGAAATGGCCGATGCGGTCGTCATCAATAAGGCGGATGGTGAAAACCGCAAGGCAGCGCAGGCCGCGGCAGAGGAGTTCAAAAGGGCCTTGCACCTGTATCCTCCCAAAGAAAACGGATGGACACCCAAGGTGCTGACCTGTTCCGCCCAAGAGAACGAGGGCATCGAGGACATCTGGGAGTTAATCACAGATTATATGGAACGCAGCAGAACCACCGGCCATTTCCGCCAGAAACGCCAGCGGCAAAATAAGAATTGGCTCTACGAGGCCATCGAGCAGCGCTTGAAATCGGATTTCTTCCAGAACAAGTCCATCACCGCTGCCATCGAGGAATCCCTTCCAAAAGTCTTGGCCGGAACCGCATCCCCTTTCCGCACGGCGGAAGAATTGGTAGGTAGGTTCAAAAACAAAAGCTAAATTTGTCCAGAACCCATACCGACGCCATGCATCCCGTCACCCCTTCGCTGCTATCCTTGGTCATTCCCCTCTATAACGAAGCGGATAACGTAGTGCCCCTCACCCAAAAAATCCACGAGGCCCTCGAGGGTTACGATTACCAGATTATCTATATCGACGATTTTTCCACCGATGTCACCCGAAAGACTGTTAATGACCTACGGGACGAAAAGGTGCACCTCATTGCTCTAAAAAAAAACTACGGCCAAAGCCTTGCGTTGGCAGCCGGCATCGACTATGCCAAGGGGGAATATATCATCACTATGGATGGCGACCTGCAGAACGACCCCAGCGATATTCCGCAAATGCTGGAATTTGCGGTGAACGATGACATCGATTTGGTCACCGGCATCCGCCAAAAACGAAAAGATTCACAGCTCAAAAAGTTCCCCTCGAAAATCGCCAACTTTTTGGTGCGCCGCGTCACCCAACTCAATATCAAGGATAATGGCTGCGCCCTAAAAATTTTCAAGCGCGAGGTCGCCAAGGACCTCAACCTCTACGGCGAGATGCACCGATTTATAACCTTATTGGCCCATCTGGAAGGCGCCCAAATTAAGCAAGTGCCCGTCAAGCACCACGCCCGGCATTCCGGCGTTTCGAAGTACGGTCTCGAACGGGTGTTCAAGGTGGTGGCCGATATGATGCTGCTCCTGTTTATCCGGAAGTATTTTCAACGGCCCATTCACCTGTTCGGCATTTTCGGATTTTTTCTGATCATCGTCGGGGTGCTTATCAATATCTACTTGATGATTGTCAAGTTCGGTTTCGGGGAGGATATCGGGACCCGGCCGCTTTTGATTTTCGGCCTGATGTTTATTCTGGGTGGCATTCAACTGTTCACTATAGGAATTGTAATGGAACTTCTGATCCGCACCTACTACGAATCGCAGCAAAAAAGGCCGTACCGCATCAAAAAAATATCCGTTGGTGGTGAGGTGGCGTAAGCAGGGCGTCGCTGCGCTCAAAATCCTCATCAGTCTCGTTCTGGTCTATTTCGTTTTTACCAAGGTCAATTTTGTTGAGGTTTGGGGTATTTTGCGTGAATCACGACCAGCGTATCTCGCCTTGGCTTTGGGACTTTTTATCACCTCGAAGGTACTCTCCGCCTTCCGGCTCAACCTGTATTTTCATCAGCTCGGCGTAAAGCTCTCCCAAAAAAGTAATTTGAAACTGTATCTGCTCGGCATGTTCTACAATCTCTTTTTACCCGGCGGCATTGGTGGGGATGCTTACAAGGGCTATCTCATCCGAAAGAAATTCGGGGTGCGTACCAAAAAAGTGGTTTCGGTATTGTTGCTCGACCGTTTGAGCGG
>JBAUIP010000430.1:0-2346 GCA_049683055.1 Pricia sp. | reverse complement strand
GGAACGCGATTTAGTTTTGGTCGTCCGATGGGAGCCATTTTGACCATGGAGCGGGAGAACTGTCTCCAACAGTTGTTTATCCCCTCCTTTTTCTTTCCTGTTCAATGAATTTGGTTCGGATGGCGTTGGGGTACGATGACTTGTTAGGGGATGCCCGTTGGTCTGCAATTTTTCAGGAATAGAATTATTTCCCAGTAATAGATTTATTTGATCTTTTATTTGCTGTAACTCTTGAAGAACAAGTTGTAGTGTGACGTCTTGGCTTCGGTTAGTGCTGATTTTCGAATCGGTCGTCGCAAATAGGGCCCCGTCGACCGACGGCTCCTCGATTAGTTTCGTGGTTCGGGCTTTATCCGTTTCTTGAGGCAGATTTTGATCAAGGTAATCTGCCAGAAGTTCCGGGGTTTCCAGTTCCTCGTTCAGTTGGCGGAAGGTGATGGGAATATCGAATTCTTTTTTGCAGGTCGTGGCAATTTGGGTGAGGATTAAGGAGTCGAGTCCGAGTTCCAGAAAATTAAGGTCGAAATCCTCGGTTTCGAGTTCGATTCCGGATGCATTTAAAATAACTTCCGAAATCTTTTGAAGGATGGTGGATTTTCTATCCTGCTGTTCCTCTTTCTCTTTGACGTTGGGTATGTCCGTTTGTTTATCGGGTTTTACTTGCTCCTCGGCCCTCACGCTTTCTACCGCCGTCTGCGGGGACAATGGCTTAATCCAACACGGTTTACGGTCAAACGCGTAGGAGGGAAGTACGATTTGCCGACGGGACTGTTCGCTATAAAATGCCGTCCAATCAGGTTCAACCCCGGCAAGCCATAATTTGCCCAATGCGGTTAGCAAGGATGGGTAGGTATCGTTCCCGTTTTTGGGCCCCGGTAAACTGGATAACACGGTCGTCGACCTGGACGCTTTTTTCTGACGGGTCAAGGTGGTTAGGGTATGGCCCGGACCTACCTCCAGTAGAACACTATCCTCCAGTTTTAAAATGGTATCCATAGCGTCGGAGAAGCGAATGGCATCCCTTAAATGATTCGTCCAATATTTCGGATCGGTTGCTTGGGCATCGGTCAGAAAAGTGCCCGTAACCGTCGAAACAACGGGAGCGGCCGGTATGTTCAATTGTAAGGATTGAACCACATTTTCAAAAGGCTGCAATGCGGGATCCATCATTTTCGAATGAAAGGCGTGGCTGGTGGCCAACAAACTGTTGGGCACCTCCCGCTCCTCCAAAATTTTCGTAAAATCCTTTATTCGCTCATCCTCACCCGAAACGACACAGGAACGTTCCGAATTGATGGCAGCTATCGAGAGATCGTCCGTCAGCAGCTTTTGTAATTGGTCTTCCTTTAAGCGTACCGATAACATGCTACCCTCAGGCAGTTCGCTGACAAGACGACCTCGGGTAGCTATCAGGTGTAATGCATCTTCCAACGAGAAAATCCCCGCTAAATGAGCACCGACAAACTCCCCGATACTATGGCCGCAGAACAAGGTGGGCATGATTCCCCAACTCATCCAGAGCTTCGCAAGAGCGTATTCGATAACGAACATGGCGGGCTGGGTGTAGCGGGTATCCTTAATTCGGATTGTAGCCTCTTCCAAATCGGTTTCTGGAAAAAGAATCTGTCGGATATCGGACTTTAAATCATCCATCAACAGATTGGCGCAAGTGTCCACTGCTTCTTTAAAGATTTTTTCGTGGTCGTAAAGTGCTCTGCCCATTTGTATGTATTGCGCGCCTTGACCCGGAAAAAGAAAAACCATCTCCTTGGGCACCACTTTTAGGACCGAGGTGTTGGTCGCTTTATTTCGGGAGGATACTAAGTTTTCGGCTGTATCATCGGTCTCTGTTCCCAGAACAAAACTGCGGTGATTAAACGTATCCCGAGTGGTATTCAAGGAATAGGCCACATCCGCCAAGGACGATTCGGGATTGATTTTTAGGAAATTACCCAACGAGTTTCCATAATCCGCCCTGCTGGTTTCGGACTTGGCGGACCAAGCGAGCAATTGAAGCGGGCGTCCGGAACCGGATAATTTGGGTGCCGTTTCAAATTCTTCAATAACGATGTGCACATTGGTTCCCCCGACCCCAAAAGAACTGATACCCGCCCTACGCACCTGCTCTGCATCCCAATCCTTCAAGGTGTGGTTCAAAAAGAAAGGGCTATTTTCAAAATCAATAGCGGGATTGGGTGCGGAATAGCCCAGGGAAGCGGGAATCTGCCGATGGTTCATGGCCAACACGCTCTTTATAAGACCGGCGACACCGGCTGCAGCTGTCATGTGGCCCGTATTACTTTTGATCGATCCAAGTGCACAGTAGTTATTCCGCTCTTGTTTACC
>JBAUIP010000429.1:0-6258 GCA_049683055.1 Pricia sp. | reverse complement strand
ACCTTAGGCATTCTGACCCATACAGAAACCTATGACTTCCTTTCGGAAATCATCCAGCGGTATCCGGACATCCATTTCGATTTTCATGGACACAATGACTATGATTTGGGCGTTGCCAATGTAATGGAAGCGGTCAAGGCCGGTTGCCATGGTCTGCATTTAACCGTTAATGGTATGGGCGAACGGGCAGGGAACGCTCCAATGGCGAGTGCTATCGCCGCCATCAACGACTTTTTACCGCAGGCCGAAATCTCCGTCAACGAATCCGCGCTCTACAAGGTCAGCAAACTGGTTTCTGCTTTTACAGGAATCGGCATCCCCTCGAACAAACCGATTGTTGGAGATAATGTTTTTACGCAAACTGCTGGTATACATGCGGATGGTGACAGTAAAAAGAACCTTTACTTCAGTGACCTGATGCCCGAACGTTTCGGTCGCAAACGGAAGTATGCGCTGGGAAAGATGTCCGGTAAAGCGAACATTCAAAAAAACCTGCAGGAACTCGGTCTGACCCTCAACGATGAGGAACTTAAAAAAGTGACGGCACGTATTATCGAACTGGGCGATAAAAAAGAGCGGGTTACCAAGGACGATTTGCCTTACATCATCTCCGATGTGCTCGATACCGATTTCCTTCAAAAGGTTTTTGTAAAATCCTATGTATTGACCCATTCGAAAGGCTTGCGGCCTTCCACTACCCTATCCGTCGAAATCGATGGAAAAACTTTTGAGGAAAATGCTTCGGGAGATGGTCAGTACGATGCTTTTATGAACGCACTCCGCAAAATTTATAAATCCCAAAAAAGGGAGCTACCCAAATTGACGGATTATACGGTCCGCATCCCCCCCGGAAGTAGCTCCGATGCCCTCTGTGAAACGATTATCACTTGGGAAACAGATGGTAAGGAATTCACCTCGCGGGGACTGGATTCAGACCAGACCGTTTCGGCCATAAAGGCAACGGAGAAAATGCTAAATATTATTTAAGAAACCATAAAACTACCTATGCACCTTAACATTGCCCTACTCGCCGGCGACGGCATCGGCCCCGAAGTAATTGATCAAGCAGTCAAAGTCTGTGATGCCATTGCCTCTAAATACGACCATAAAATCACTTGGAAACCTGCCCTGACCGGTGCTGCGGCCATCGATGCCGTTGGCGAACCTTATCCCGACGAGACCCATGACATTTGCGCCAACGCCGATGCGGTGCTGTTCGGTGCCATCGGACATCCCCGATTTGACAATGACCCGTCCGCTAAGGTGCGTCCCGAACAGGGGCTGCTCAAAATGCGACAAAAATTAGGACTTTTTGCCAATGTACGGCCGACGTTTACCTTTCCATCTTTGATAGACAAATCCCCTTTAAAGCGAGAACGCATTGAGGGAACCGACCTTATTATTCTCCGCGAGTTGACCGGAGGTGTGTATTTCGGTGAACGCGGTCGTAAGGATGATGGCAATACGGCTTTCGATACTATGACCTACACTCGGGCCGAAATCCAACGATTGGCAAAAAAGGGCTTTGAAATGGCAATGACCCGCTCGAAACGACTTTGTTGTGTCGATAAGGCGAACGTGTTGGAATCGTCCCGTCTGTGGCGCGAGACCGTGCAGGCGATGGAAAAGGACTATCCCGAAGTCGAGGTCTCCTACGAATTTGTGGATGCTGTAGCCATGCGTTTGGTGCAATGGCCGAAAGGATACGATGTTATCATTACCGAAAATCTTTTTGGTGATATTTTGACGGATGAGGCCTCTGTAATCTCCGGTTCCATGGGATTGATGCCCTCGGCATCGGTCGGTAGTAAAGTTTCCTTATATGAACCCATTCATGGGTCTTACCCGCAAGCCGCCGGAAAGGATATTGCCAATCCGCTCGCCACAGTGCTGTCCGCTGCCATGCTTTTTGAGGATTTTGACCTGACCCAGGAGGCCGAGGATATTCGCCGTGTGGTCAACAAATCTCTCGCGGAAGGTATCGTCACCGAAGATTTGTCCGAAGAAGGAAAAGCGTATAAAACTAGCGAGGTCGGGGATTGGTTGGCGGCGAACATCTAATTTCTTTAATTTCAGCCATTCTCACTGTAAGTTTGGAAGTCACTTCTCCGAGCACAGTTTACGGTGGAGGTATCCCCGATGAAAGTGGAATTGACTTCACCATAGCTTTGGTCATCAACATTCGCTGAGTTCACGCCCGTTATAATATATAATCCGTACTTACAAAATTGGAAAGTTTCGCCTCCAACAACTGCTGAACCGTTTCATTGTTCAGATCATTGTCCTTGAACGCGACAAACGTCCGTATCGAAAACGAGCGCAAAGCATCATGAACACTCAACGTTGCTTGTGCGGAATCTTTTCTTCCGGTAAACGGATAGACATCCGGACCCCGTTGGCACGAACTGTTCAGGTTGACCCGACAGACCAAGTTGACTAAGGTGTCAATCAGCGGCGAAAGCGCATAAACATCTTTCCCAAAAAGGCTTACCTGTTGTCCGTAGTTGCTCTCGGCCATGTCGTTCAGCGGCTCTTCAATGTCAGAAAAGGACAACACAGGAATCACCGGCCCGAATTGTTCCTCTTGATACACCCGCATATCTTTGTTTATAGGATGCAAGACGGCCGGCCAGATGTAGTTATCAAAATGCTTCCCTCCTTTTTTATTGTGGACTTTAGCGCCCTTCGCAAAGGCATCGTCTATCAATTCTTGAATATAGGCCGGTTTACCGGGCTCGGGTAGCGGAGTCAAACTGACACCTTTTTCCCAAGGATTTCCGAATTTGAGTCCATCTACCCGTTGGGCAAATCGTTTCAAAAATTCCTCTTTAACATCTTCATGCACATAGATGACCTTCAGCGCCGTACAGCGCTGGCCGTTGAAAGATAAGGTTCCGGAAATACATTCGTCGATGGTCAAATCGAGGTCCGCATCGGGCAAGATGATGGCAGGGTTTTTAGCTTCCAAGCCCAAGACCAAACGCAGTCGGTTGCTTTTAGGATGCTGTTCCTGCAGGGCGTTCGCTGATTTACTGTTACCGATCAAGGCCAATACATCGACCTCCCCGCTTTGCATAATGGGAGTGGCCACGACCCGGCCCCTTCCGAAAACCACGTTGACTACGCCTCTGGGAAAACTGTTCTGAAAAGCTTCCAGCAACGGAGTAATCAACAGCACCCCATGCTTTGCCGGCTTGAATATGGTCGTGTTGCCCATGATGATTGCGGGAATCAACAGCGCGAAAGTTTCGTTCAAGGGATAGTTGTACGGCCCGAGACAGAGCACGACTCCTAAAGGTCCTCTTTTGATGTGGGCGTAGACACCGTCCTGTTTTTTGAACTTGGCGGAATCGCGATCTAGGTCCTTATATTCTTCTATTGTATCATAAATGTATTCAACGGTACGGTCAAATTCCTTTTGGGAATCGGGAAGGGATTTTCCGATTTCCCACATCAGCCACTTAACGATTTCTTCGCGTTTGGTCTCCATTTGACCGACGAATTTCTCCATGGCCGCGATGCGTTCCTTAACGTGCATGGTCGGCCATATTCCCTTGCCCTTGTCGAAAGCCTTTACGGCGGCACTCAATGCCTCCATCGCTTCGGGCTCGCCCAATTCGGGAACGGTGCCCAACAAAGTCGGCGCATAATCTTCGGTAGAGGAAATGGAGGAATAAACCTCGGCAGTATCGCCCTCCCAAGTTTTAAATTCGCCATTGACCAGATATTTTTTTTGGTGCAGTGGCTCTTTGATTTGGAAATCTTCGGGTATAGTGGTCTTGGACATAGTGCTAGTTTAAATGAGTAATTGCGTTAAACAATCGGCTTCATAGCGGTCATCGAGGTCCGTAACCGTGCCCCTACTTTCTCTACGGGATGCTCCCTGATCTCCTTGTTCACGGCAATAAGTTTCGCATTGTCAACGCCATTGCCCTCACCTTCGCCGTAGTGCTTCCCGATAACATCAGTATCGATTTTCTTCATAAAATCCGCCAACAAAGGCTTACAGGCATGGTCGAACAGATAGCAGCCATACTCCGCAGTATCGGAAATCACCCGGTTCATCTCGAACAATTTCTTCCTGGCGATGGTATTGGCGATCAACGGCGTTTCGTGTAAGGACTCGTAGTAAGCGGATTCACCAATGATACCGGATTGGGTCATGGATTCATAGGCCAGCTCCACCCCTGCCCGCACCATGGCGACCATTAGTACGCCATGGTCGTAGTATTCCTGTTCGGAGATTGTATCGTCTCCGGCGGGGGTTTTCTCGAATGCGGTTTCGCCGGTCTCGGCCCGCCATTGGAGCAGGTTTTTATCGTCATTGGCCCAATCTTCCATCATGGTCTTGGAGAAATGGCCGGTCATAATATCGTCCATGTGCTTGTGGAAAAGCGGCCGCATGATGTCCTTCATTTCTTCGGATAGTTCAAAGGCTTTAATTTTAGCGGGATTCGACAATCGGTCCATCATATTGGTAATTCCGCCATATTTCATGCCTTCGGTCACGGTTTCCCAACCGTACTGGATTAGCTTACTGGCGTATCCGGGCTCGATGCCCTTCTCGATCATCTTGTCAAAACAGAGGATGCTTCCCGTTTGCAATAATCCGCATAAAATGGTCTGCTCGCCCATTAGGTCGGATTTTACTTCGGCTACAAAGGATGATTCCAACACACCTGCCCGGTGTCCTCCTGTTCCCACGGCGTAGGCCTTGGCCTGTTCCAATCCTTTTTCTTCCGGGTCGTTCTGCGGATGCACGGCAATCAAGGTCGGCACGCCGAATCCTCTTTTATATTCTTCGCGGACTTCCGAACCGGGACATTTGGGAGCCACCATGATAACGGTCAGGTCCTCCCGTATCTGCATACCTTCCTCTACTATGTTAAATCCATGGGAGTAAGACAACGTAGCCCCTTTTTTCATCAAAGGCATTACGGTGCTCACGACGTTCGAGTGTTGCTTATCGGGAGTAAGGTTGATGACCACATCCGCAGAAGGCACCAATTCTTCGTAGGTGCCAACATTAAAGCCGTTCTCGGTGGCGTTTTGATAGGATGCCCTTTTTTCCTTGATGGCACCTTCCCGCAGGGTGTAGGAGATATCCAATCCGGAGTCGCGCATGTTGAGACCTTGGTTCAATCCCTGTGCCCCGCAGCCGACGATTACGATTTTCTTTCCTTTTAAAGCGGATACACCGTCGGAGAATTCGCTGGCCTCCATAAACCGGCATTTTCCCAGTTGCGTTAATTGATCTCGTAAGGATAGGGTGTTGAAATAATTTGCCATGTAATATTCTCTTTTTTATTGATTATGCCCGTCAGCCCAAGCTTTTTTTGAAGGGAAGACGGAAACGTATTGGTTTTTGATTGTTCAGTGTTGTTCGTAAGTTGAAAATTTATGTATTATCAATTTGGGCCTTCTTGCGTTTGATAGCGCAAATGGAACCAATGCTAAAATATCCTGTAACATCATTCCTCGTGAAAACCGTTTAACAAGGCGGTGATTTCCATAACGTCCTTCGTGACCGAAATGCGGCCCGAACGTACAAATTGCATAATCCCAAAGGGTTTTAATTGATCATACATTTGGTCCACTTCACTTCTCCGCCCTGTTTTCGAAATAACGAAAAAATCCCTTGCAACGGTCACTATTTGGGAGTGGTTTTCCTTGATGATATTTTGGATTTTTCTCTCGTCAAAGAGAAGGTTGGACCCAATTTTGAACAGTGCACATTCCTGAAAAATAGTCTCGTCGTCAGTATGGTAAAAAGCCTTTATAACCTCAATCTGCTTTTCAATCTGCCGTACGATTTTTTGCGTCCAGTCCTCAGTAGTGAAAGTGACTATAGTAAATTTTGAAACTCCGTCAATTTCTGAGGGAGAAACGTTTAGGCTCTCTATATTGATGTGACGCTTCAAGAATATACCGGATATTCTGTTCAGCAATCCGACGTGGTTTTCAGAATAGACCGAAATGGTAAACCAAGCTTTTTCCATAATGTGTGGTAAATTAATCAATATTTCCTGACCGCCATAATCAGCCCGGTGGACCAATTCATTTTGGTAAGGGTAAAATCGTTTCGTTTTTCAAGGTACGCTACCAATCGGTCCACATTTTCTTGATGGCCCTCGGGCCAATTGGGCTGGGCGGTCATATCGTCGATGATGTAGATTCCGCCAACCCTCAGCAGCGCCAAGGTCTCATTGATCTCGCTGTATTTTCCGGGCCAGGCATCGGCAAAAATCAGGTCAAAAG
>JBAUIP010000428.1:0-9676 GCA_049683055.1 Pricia sp. | reverse complement strand
GTTCGATACGGAAGCCGAAAAAGCGAATATGCTTTTTGTCCATCAGGGTTTTGACGAAAGTGGTATCCCAACTTTTAAGGAGATGGCCGAAGAATACGGCATAGCCGATACGGGAAATAGTATGAACGCCACCTTTTTCGACTATGACAAAGATGGTTTTTTAGATCTCTATGTCCTCAATAATGTGGATATTCACGAGCTCCCCTCCAATTATCGTGAGAAAACAACGGACGGTACTGCCTTGAGCAACGATAGATTATACCGGAACAACGGTGACAACACCTTCACCGATGTGACCATCGATGCCGGAATTACTATTGAGGGATATGGGTTAGGCATTGCCATCGCCGACCTGAACTACGATGGATGGTCCGATATCTATGTAAGTAACGATTACCTCACGAACGACATTCTATACTTCAACAATGGTGATGGCACATTCTCGAACAACATAGACCAACAGATCAAGCATCAAAGTAAGTTTTCCATGGGGTCTGATATCTCGGACTACAACAATGATGGATATTTGGACATTATTACCTTGGATATGTTAGGCGAAACCAATTATAGGTTGAAAACTACCGTACGAAACAGCAAATACAATGACTATAACCTCAACGAAAGATTTGGTTACGACTACCAATATATGAGAAACATGCTTCAAATGGGCCAAGGAGTAGGCGTTCCTTATAATGAAATCGGACTTATGGCGGGCATTGCAAGAACCGATTGGAGTTGGGCTCCTCTTTTTGTCGACGTCGATAATGATGGATTTCAAGATCTGCTCATTACCAACGGATTTCCCCGTGATATCACAGATCTCGATTTTGGCGAGTTCAACTTCAACGTAAGCCGGTATCTAAAACCGAGCCAAATTTTGGATTCCATTCCCGTGGTTAAAATTCCGAACTATGCCTTCAAAAATGAACATAATGGACTATTTAGCGATGTGAGTGAACGATGGGGCCTGAACATCCCATCCTTTTCCAATGGGGCCGCTTTTGCCGATTTGGACGGTGATGGAGATTTGGACTACATAGTTAACAATATCAACGAAGAGGCCTTTGTTTTTGAAAATAATCTTGATAAAGGCGACAAGGAAGGACGTAACTATTTATCCATCGATTTAGAGGGCCCGAGAACAAATGCATCCGGTATCGGGGCAAAAATTGTGGTGCGCTTGGAGGACGGTTCTTTCCAATTCCAAGAACATTATTTGAACAGAGGCTATATGTCCTCGGTACAAGATATCGTCCATTTCGGTTTAGGGTATGCCAAAACGGCCAAGTCGTTGGAAGTCGTATGGCCGGACGGAAAATATCAACAATTGAACGGAATAAAGGCAAATCAAGTGATCGCGGTCAATTACGAAGAGGCAAAATCGGTAAACCCTGGGGAGTTGACGTTCCCTTTAGTTCAAAAAAACATATCCCCAATTTTTACGGAGGTATCCGAAAACATTGGAGTTGAATACACACATAAAGAAGAGGATAAGGTCGATTACAACGTGCAACGAATACTGCCACACAAACTGACCCAAAACGGACCCTGTTTGGTAGCCGGGGATATCAATGGCGATGGCACGGAAGATTTTATCGTGGGGAGTTCATCGGGCTACTCCCCCGAAATATTTCTCCAAAATCAAGACGGTTCCTTCAACAATTACCCATTGTTCACTGATGATGAGAATAAGAAGTTTGAAGAGGAAGGTTTGACGCTCTTTGATTTGGAAAATGATGGGGACCTTGACCTTTATTTGGTTTCAGGGAGCAATGAATTCGATAAAGGGAGTTCCTTTTATATAGATCGCTTGTTGCTAAATGATGGGAAGGGAAATTTTTCTTTGGCAACCAATAAAATGCCGAAGATCGCATCCAGCGGTTCGGTAGTAAAAGCACATGATTTTGACGATGACGGATATGTAGACCTTTTTGTCGGAGGTAGAACCCCCTTTGCCGAGTACCCCCTACCGGAAAAAAGTTATCTCCTAAAAAACGATAAGGGAATTCTACGTGATGTAACCGATACCTACTGCCCCGAACTTCGTAGTATCGGTATGATAACGGACGCCGCGTGGGCCGATATAGATCAAGATGGTTCGGAAGATCTTGTACTAGCAGGGGAATTTATGCCGATTACTACTTTCCGGAACGAGAAATCCTCGTTTCGCAAATTGGAGGATACGGGCATAGACAGTCTATCAGGTTGGTGGGAAAGTCTCTTGGCCAAAGATTTCGACAACGATGGGGACATTGATTTGGTAGCTGGCAACCTAGGGTCGAACAACCTCTATCAGCCATCACAAGATAGGCCCGTAACAATGCTGTCAAAAGATTTTGATGACAATGGTACCATAGACCCGGTGATGTTCGCTTATTTTAAGGATGATTTTGAGGATGATGTCTATAAATCCTTTCCCGTGAATTTTTGGGGCGATCTCAGTGCGCAAAGTCCATTGTTCCGTTCAAAATTTAACTTTTATAGAGACTACGCCAAAGCCACCCAAAATGAATTGTTCAGCGTAAAGGAACTTGACGGAGTACAAAAAATGACCGTTAATCATGACAGGACCAGTTATTTCGAAAACTTGGGCAATGGTAAGTTTGAATACCGCCCGCTCCCAATACCGGCTCAAACAGCCCCTATTAACCGGATAATCGCAACGGATTACGACGAAGATGGTAATATCGATTTGCTGTTGATTGGCAACAATTATGGAAACGAGGTGTTTGTAGGTCGATACGATGCATTTAACGGTATTCTGTTGCAGGGGGACGGCAAAGGAAATTTTGATCCGATACCTGCAAAACAGAGCGGTTTCCTGGTCACTGAAGACGCTAAGGACATGGTAACGGTCAAAGCCTCCGGCAGCCGGAATCCTTATTTCGTAGCATCGCAGAACAGAGGTGAAATAAAGGTTTTTCAAAAGAATTGAGGTAGTATTTCCCTCAAAAACTACTTCCTTTAATTTTTGTGTGTAGATGGGCAATAAAACAGTTCGGGTCGCAACATTTATCCTCTCCATGCTATTTGCGATGGCCTGTTCATCCCCAAGAGAGAAAAAAGCGGTCGCTTTGTTCGAAACACATTGCGCGAGCTGCCATATACTTCCGTCCATAGAAGATTTGCCCAAGAATATTTGGAAAGAAGGTATTCTGCCGAATATGGCAGCTAGAATGGGAATTCGTGATTCAACCAACGACCCTTTGGAAGGACTTCGATTTCGTGAGCAACACGCCATCTTACAATCGGGTGTGTACCCCAACAAACCAATAATATCTTCAGATGATTGGAAGCTTCTAGAAAACTATATTATTACCATGGCACCCGATTCATTGAGTTCAAAAACTCAATCCCTCAATATTGATGAATTGACCCAATTCGTTCCTAAGCCAATCAATCTTGATAATGTGAAGGGAACGTTTATAACTTTTTTGGACTTTGATGGTCAGAAAAATTCCATAATAACGGGCGATTTGAAAGGTGAACTTTCCAAATACCATGTAGTGGATAAAAAATTCGAATCGCATTTGAATACAGGCCAAGCTATCTCGAACTACATAGAGAAAGACAACCTGGCCTATATCACCCATTTTGGATCTTTGAATCCCTCTGAAATTGAAAGCGGAAACCTTCAGATTGTGGATAAAGATTCGGTAAGACAATTGCCATTTGCATTGCACAGACCGGTTCATACCTTGATTAAGGATTTGAACAAGGATGGCCAGGAAGAGTTGGTGGTCAGTGAGTTCGGCGACTTGACAGGTGCGCTAACCCTATTTTCCAAGCGGGAAGGCCAAGCCTATCAAAAAGAAACTATTCTGAATTTACCGGGAAGCATTCGCACCATCGCAAAGGATATGAACAACGACGGAAAAGAAGATTTGGTAACCCTTATCTCCCAAGGGAACGAAAGTATTACCATTTTGTATCAGCAGGAAAATTTGAAATTCGCTGCCGACCCCGTTATTCGATTCAGTCCGGTTTACGGAACAAGTTGGTTCGAGCTATTCGATTACGACGGGGATGGCGACGACGATATTGTGACCGTAAATGGAGATAATGCCGATAAAAGCTATGTCCATAAACCGTATCATGGACTGCGCATCCATATCAACAATGGAGAAAATCGATTTGAGGAAAAATTTTTTTATCCCGTGAACGGAGCAACGAGATTAGTGGCCCGTGATTTTGATCAAGATGGTGATATGGATTTCGGAGTGCTCTCCACTTTCCCCGACTATTCCAGGAAACCGGAACTTTCATTTATATACCTTGAGAACAAAAACCCTGAAAATTTCAATTTCAAACCCTACACTTTTCAAGATTCAAAATTAGCCCGATGGTTTTTGATGGACGCCGCCGATGTGGACAACGACGGAGACGACGATATCATCTTGAGTGCTTTTAGTTATGGATTCACCCCTGTACCCAAAAATGTATCCGAGCTTTGGAAATCATCGGATGTCGATGTTATGATTTTGGAAAATAGGTTATCTCAGTCGATTAAATAAAAGGTCTTTGCACAGAGTACTAACATTTAATAGTTTCTAGAGAATTCGCATCTAAGCCGACCTAATATTCCCTTTTATCTGGTTTAATCTGTTCCGCGTCGCTGCTCCACCAACCAATCGTAGAGCGTCTCGGTCTCATAGGCCTTTATCCAAGAGTCATGGCCGACGCCCTTGTATTTGGTATAGCGCACGCTGTATCCCATTTCCCGAAGCTTACGGACCATCTGATCGGATTCCGAGACTGGAATGGACTCATCCTTATCCCCATGAAAAACCCAAATGGGCATCTTCCTATCAATCCAGGATGCATAGGGTAAAGGAGCCATCCCACAAACCACGGCCATGGCCGCGAATGTGTCCGGATACTGCACGGCCATCTCCCATGCCGCTCCCCCGCCCCGGCTGAGTCCGGTCAGGTAAATCCTATTTTTGTCCACTCGATTGTTGGCCACGATGGTATCCAACAACTGCTTGACCGACTTGGTATCCCACCATTTCTTTTTATGTGGATTTTGGGGTGCCAAAATTAAAAAGGGAAATTTCTTCCCCCGGGCGATCAACTTGGGCGGACCGTTGCGCTTGACCTTGACCAGACTATCTCCCGATTCGCCACCGCCGTGCAGAAACAACAACAATGGAAACTTTTTATCTTCTTTAATACTATCCGTTTTACTCTCATTTTCACTATTGTCATAATCTTCCGGATAGTATAGATAATAGCTATAAGTTTCTTTGACAACGGTTTCCTGCTCGGCATCGATCAAACGGTACTTGGACTGAGCGGAGCAACTTTGGAGGGAAAAAATGATAAGTAGGGCGTAAAGAATTCTATAGGACATCTAAGTATTGATTTATCGACCTTAAAGATATCAAATAAAGCCTTCAATACGGGGAGCTGGACAAAAAAACGGATGCCCAAAAGAGCATCGGTCTAAATAAATCGTAATTAACGTAATATCACCGATAGAGCGTAAAATGCCCTACGTAACGGGTATTGCGTTTGTCGTTCTGGTTGACGACGTACCAATAATCGCCCGACGGCAGTTCATTGCCATCGTATAGGCCGTCCCATTCGCTGACCTGGTCGAGCTCGGCCACTACCCTACCGTAGCGGTCGTAGATGATGACCTCGATATCGGGGAAGAATTCCCTGTTGCGAGGCGACCAGAAATCGTTCTCATTATCACCGTTCGGTGTAAAGAAATTCGGAAGTTCGAGCATGCCCGTAAATTCGAAGGGGATGCTGGCCACCACGATACAGCCCTGCTGGTCGATGACGCGGACCTCTACCACACCGCTTTCCGTCGTGGTAAAAATACCTTCGCTTCCGTAGGATTCCCCATTAAAGAAATACTCGTAGCCGCCGAATCCCCCCGCAGCGATTGCGGTCAGTTCGTTGGGACCGGTCTTTTGGGCATCTAATGTCAAAGGCTCGTAGGCATCGATGGTGAATTCGACAAAGGTGGTACATCCGTTCTCGTGATAGATATATACGGTGTGGTCACCCGCGGGCAGGTCGCCCCATTGGCGGACATCGGTAGCCATGGACGTAATGGCATCGCTCGGGTCGATAGGATCCAGGGCGAACAGTATTTCATCGATACGGCTCTCGTCGTCAAGGGCGATACGGGTGGTGCTGTTCGGGAAAATTCCTTCACAACCGTATTGCACTATCGGCTCAGCGTTTAGGTCGACCCCTATCTCAATCGGTATTTCCACGAAAGTGTCGCACATATTGGCATCGCGGATAAAAACGATATAGCTTACACCCCCGGGCAGGTTGTCTAGGAAAAGACTTTCATTGCGCTCGAACACCTCGGTTCCGTCGGAGTCAGGACCAACGATTCGCGTCTCATAGTACTCGACAGGGTTTGCGGGATCCGTGGCGTCGACGAATGGCGTTCCACCTGCAATGGTCAACTGAGCGGTGCCATCGGCGGCATCGATACAGGTTTCCGGGGTGGTGTCTACATTGGTTACGGTGAGTTCATCGGGTTCCGTAACGATCAGCTCAAAAGTCTGGGGGCATCCCTCGGCATCTTGTGCCAAAACGGTGTAGCTAGGGTTATTACCGTCATTCGCCGCCAAATCGGTGAACGTATAGGTCGTAGGGTTATCGGGATCCGAGAAGAACTCGCTTAGATTGGGTTCGATGGCGAACTTCACAAGGCCACCGGTCATGCTAGTGACGTTCATGGTGATGCTTCCATCGTTTTCCCCAAAGCAACTCGTCGGTGTGGGTTCTGCGGTAATCGTGACCTGTACGGGTTCGTCAATGACAAAGGGGCCTTGAACGATACCACAGTCCAATCGGCTGATTACCGATATCCAATACGATCCTTCTTCCAAGTTCTCAAAAGTACCGAAATCTTGCACGGGTACGGGCGGACGACTTCCAGTTGGGTCGTAGGTCGGTAAAAATTCCGCCGCGAAGGCATCGCTGCCCGGATCATAATCGTAGATTCGATATTCATAGATACCGGTACCCCCTTCGGCAAAGGCCTCGATTCGACCGTCGACCTGTCCATTACAGGAAATATCAAAAGTCGGGGATGCGATATCCAATGATAGCGGATCGGCATCGGTAATCGTAATTCCATTGGTCTTACGGGCCAAGCAGGTACTCGAACCGATTACATTGCGGACCTCAAAGCGATAAGCCTCCCCAATGTTTCCGGGAATACCCGTCTTGACGGGCAGTCCGTTGGCATCGGTCTCGTCTACCGGCTCCCAAACGATACTCGGATCGCTGGGGTCAAGGTACATCGGATGGGTATCGGGATAAATCCTACGGTACTCATAAGAACCACCTTGTGGATTGTTGACCCGGATCATCATGGCCGCATTGTTACCACAGGCCGGTACCGAGGTCTGAATCAATACCGGTCGGATGGCCGGTGGCGGAATGACTTCGATGGGTGGCGTAAAGGCCTGGCAATCCATTGTAGAAACCACTTCGATGGTGTACCATCCGGCGGGGATGACTCCTGTACCGCTGGTGCCTTCGAACTCCGGTTCATCTTGTAGACCGGTGGTACGAATGTGGCTCGTAGGGTCGATGGGATTCAAGTTCGTCGAATCGAGCTCGATCAATCGGTACTTGTAGCCTCCGCCGGGAACGCCTCCGATAGCCCCAGGCGTCGTCGTACCGGGTTCGACTGCGGTGATGACCGCATCGGTACCACTGGGACATTGCAGCTCGCGGGTAATCAGCGCTTCCGCTTCAATAACGGGGGTGGCGGTCAGTGTTGCTTCCATGCTATCCGGACATCCTTCGGTATCTATCACTTGTATCCGGTACTGGCCACTGGAAAGTCCCATAAACCGATTGTTGGTTCCGTTGGCGGCAAAGGTGGCGTAAGCAGGATTGGTATGGGGTACAAAACCACTACCATCATTATATTCCAGCCTGTATTGATAAGGCGCCGTTTCCCATCCTCCAACGGTAGTAGCCACTATTTCGCCGAGGTCATTGTTACAGCCGACAGGACTAATGATATCTATATCGGTAATATCCAAAGCTTCGCTAGGCGTGTCTATGAAGGATACGTCGCTGAAAACGCTACAGGCGATGGCAGTTTTGCCCTGTTCCCGAATCACCACACGCAGGTTGCCCGTAGGTAGACCAGTGATTGTGGCAGGATTACCATCCGTCGCGATGTCGATGATTCCAGTAGAATTACCGGCCACGGGACTTCCAAAGGCGCCCCCGGAAAAACCTGGGTCCGCGGCATTGTATACGGTGTACTCATAAATGTCGGTAAAACCGGAAAGGCTCGCCAAATTCGTGATTTCGATGTTTAGGATGCCATCTACGGCATTGTAACATCCAACGGGCTCGTTCTGACTGATAGTTACCGTTGGCAATACGGGTTCTATTACGGTATAGGGTTCAAGAGGATAAGTACATCCGCCATTGTCGTTGATCTGTAGGCGGTATTCACCGGCTATCTGGGGCAAATCGAACTCTACAAAACTGGCACCGCTAACTACCTGAGGGGCAACTGGAGCTACGGAATTACCCTGATCTTCAATGGTGAAATCCGTTGTTCCGCTAACTTCGATTCGGATGCGTTCGGGATTCTCACAATCCATCGGTCTTTCTTGACTGATCACGCCACTAACATTACTTGGCGGATTGATGGTTACGGTATTGCTAACAAATTCACAGCCGTTGCTATCGATGGCATACACCTCAAATGTCTGGATTGTACCGTCATCGACTATTACAAAATCCATAGACGTCGTATTGGTGGTCTGATAACTGTCCGCCGGGTCGATCTTAAATCCGTAAGACGGTCCGTTTCCGGCACTTGTCACCGTAGCGGTAAGGGTGGTCGTACTGAACCGGTTGGCACCGACCTCGCACATCAGCATCCCTGCGGAAGCGTCTACGGTAAAGGCCGGTGGTTCGATAATCGTAATCTCGCCCCGTGCAAAGCAGTTTCGGTCCGTTACTACCTCTAATACGTAGGTGCCCTGGGCCAGACCGGTAAAGGTACCCGACAGGTTATCATCTATTCTTGAAGATGTATCCAGACCGGCGGGCATGGAAGCCAGATCGCTCGAGTACAGATTGTATTCCTGCACCGTAGGATTCAGGTTCGGGTCGGGGTCGTTGACCAAGGTCAGACTCGCACTACCGTCCGTTTCGCCGTTACAGGAAATGTCACTTTTATCGACAGTATCGATAACGGGATTGATCGGGGCGGACCTTACGATGCCGTCCACAGTAAAGGTACACTGGTTCGTACCATCGTCTACTTGGTTATCGGTGACCAACACCTCATAATCCCCAGGGGCAATATTCTCAAATATACCGTCACTATTGGCATCCGTAATATCGACGGCCGAACCGAACATATCGGTACCCGTGAGTCGATAGGTAAAATCGCCACTACCGCCATCCGCGGTGATAGTAACCTCTCCATCCGCGTTTTCACAACTCGGTTCGGAACTAAATTCTCCGGAAGCGGATAGTACTTGATAGACTTCGGCCACTCCATCGATATCACATCCGTTGGCATCGATAATATTATAAGGATACGACCCGACACTGTTCACCGTAAAGGTAGCAGTCGTCAAGATGCTAGGGTCACCGGAATTGGCCACCGTCTGACTGACCCCGTTCAAAGTAAAGGTCGGGGTATCGTAGTCGCCGG
>JBAUIP010000427.1:0-3728 GCA_049683055.1 Pricia sp. | reverse complement strand
ACAAAAAATTTGGTAGGGGAGCGAGAGCAAGCGGCGCTCTTAAAACAGATGCGAAAACAGCTGGACCGTCGGACCTTCGAGGCAAGGGACATCCATTTTCTGCCCGAATATGAAATCGGCCTGGTTTCGAAAAAAGGGACTCCCTACGAATATCGGATGGATAAAAACAAATATCCTTTCAATACCATTTACGTGGCGGCATCCCTTTCGGGGAAAAGGGATAAAAAAACGGCCGAGCGGCAGATAGAATTGCTTAAAGACGACAATCCCATCGTTCGGTATTGGGCGATTACCGGTCTGCGTTCGCAGGACGGATCGCTACTAAATCCACATAAAAAAGAGCTCCTAGAAGCTATGAAGGACACCTATCCTCCGGTAGCGATATCCGCTTCGGCGATGGCCTACCAGCACTTCCAAAATAAGGCAGCCGCAGAAAAACTCAAGGTATTTTGTCAGGACGATACTACGGATTTGGCATTAATGGCCGTCAATGCCTTATTGTATATCGATAATAAGGAGCCTTTTGTCTCGACTATAGAGAAAGTGAGCCAAAAACCCAGTATCAAATATAGAGTCGAAGCGGCGTGTATGGATTTTATGCACATTCTGGGTTTTACGGAAAAACGGGAGCAGTTCGAACCGGGCGCCATCTGGGAAGACACTGAAGGCACTCCCATCAATGCCCACGGCGGCGGAATGCTGGTCCACGACGATACCTATTATTGGTTCGGCGAGCATAAAATAGCGGGACGAAAGGGAAATACCGCCCAAGTGGGTGTCAGGGTCTATGCCTCAAAAGACCTTTACAATTGGAAAAACGAAGGGGTGGCCCTTGCCGTAAAGGAAGATACGACCTCAATGTTGCAAAGAGGAAGCGTTATCGAACGACCCAAGGTCATCTACAACGACAAAACTGGTAAATTCGTGATGTGGTTCCACCATGAGCTGAAGGGCCAGGGCTATAAGGCCGCCATGACGGGAACGGCGGTGGCAAACCAAGTGACCGGCCCCTATGAATACTTGGGGAGTGCCCGTGTCCATTCCAAGGTATGGCCGCAAAATTTTACGAAGGAGCAACAGCAGGAAGCTGCCGAAATACTCCGGGATGAGGACGCGGAGCGTAAGCAAAAACGGAAAAAAGGCGCCTTTCTTTATCGGGATTATGAAGGCGGACAAATGTCCCGCGACATGACCCTCTTCAAAGACGATGACGGAACGGCCTACCACATTACTTCATCCGAGGAAAACGCGACGCTGCTAATTTCAAGACTGGCCGATGATTACCTCTCCCTGACCGATGAGTACGTACGGGTTTTCCCCGGTGGCAACAACGAGGCTCCCGCCATTTTCAAAAAGGAAGGAAAATATTATATGATTACTTCCGGCCTGACCGGATGGGATCCGAATCCCGCCCGATCGGCGGTCGCGGACAATATGATGGGGCCGTGGAAAGCTCTGGGGAATCCGGTACGGGGATCGGAAGAGGAAAAGAAAACGACTTTTGAATCGCAAAGTACCTATGTCATACCGGTTCAGGGTAAAGAAAATGCCTATATTTTTATGGCCGATCGCTGGCGTCCGAAAAACCCCATTGACGGGCGCTATGTGTGGCTGCCAATCGAATTTGAGGATGGAAAACCCATTCTGAGGTGGAAGGAAAAGTGGGATTTGGGGGTGTTTGAATATTCGCTGATCAAGCGACCGACGCCCCGCGCTTATATGCAATTTTAAAAGAGGCTAAATTATGAAATATACCCTATTGCTATACGTATTTCTTTTGATGGCCTGCGGGTCAAAACAAGAAAAAACCGTTGCCTCAAACGATATGAACGCAATGGCCGCCCAAGACCGCCCCAACGTTATCATCATCCTGGTCGATGACGCTGGCTACGTCGACTTTGGCTTTATGGGAAGCGAAGATCTGCAAACCCCCGAAATCGACGAACTGGCCAAAAGCGGAACCACCTTTACCGACGCCCACGTCAGCGCCACGGTCTGCGCCCCTTCCAGAGCGGGATTGATAACCGGCAAATACCAGCAGCGTTTCGGTTTCGAGGCCAACGGCACGGGCGGCATCGGATTGAGCGACGGGGTGACCACCATAGCGGATGTTTTTAAGGAGAACGGCTACAACACCTACGCCTTGGGCAAATGGCATTTGGGCAGCGATGTATCCGATCAACCGAACCGGAGGGGCTTTGACGAGTTTTACGGATTTCTTTCCGGTAGCCGATCCTATTTTCCTATCGAAAACCCATCCGAGGATAAAATGCTGCAGCATAACGGCGAACGGATCAAGTTCGAGGGATACATGACCGATGTGCTGGGCGACCAGTCCGTGAAATTTGCGGAGCAGAGCGGCGACCGGCCCTTTTTCATGTACCTGGCTTACAATGCCGTACATGCACCGATGCATGCCAAGGAGGAAGATTTGGAAAAGTTCAAGGACCATCCCAGACAAAAACTGGCCGCCATGACTTGGTCATTGGATGAGAACGTAGGAAAGTTACGGGCTAAACTCCAGGAACTCGGAAAGCTCGATAATACGCTAATCTATTTTCTCAGCGACAACGGCGGGGCACATAATAATCAATCCAAAACAGGCCCCCTGAAAGGATATAAAGGCAACAAGTTCGAGGGAGGGCACCGGGTATCTTTTGCTATCAGTTGGCCCAAAGGATTCGAAGGCGGCGGCAAATTCGATGGCCTGACCTCTTCCCTCGATATTTTCCCGACTTCCCTCGCCGCCGCCGGCATAAAAAAACCGGACAGCCTGCTCTTAGACGGAGTAAACCTCTTACCATATTTGAAAGAAGAAAAATCCGGCGACCCGCACGAAGAACTATTCTGGAGAAAACTTGACAAGTCCGCGGCACGTATCGGTGACTACAAGACCATTACCTTGGAAGGTTTTGGATCGGTGATGTACAACCTTAAAGATAATCTAGGCGAGACGAATGACCTGTCCAAAACGGAACAGACCAAATTCGATTCCATCCAGATGGCTTACAATAATTGGCAAACCCCCTTGATGCAGCCCTTGTGGGATGAAGGCGACACTTGGATGGGTATCTGTTCGCACATCCACCGACGCCTAATGCAAAATGAGGAGCCGGATTATAAAAGTCCTTGGTCCGATGCCTACAAAAATCGTAGCGGCAAATAAAACGTTTTTCTACGCCCCTGCCGTCTTTTCAATAAAACTGTCCATAGACCGCTCGTAGTGGCAAGTGTATCCGTTCGGGTGTTTTACCAGATAATCCTGATGCTCCGGTTCGGCGGGCCAGAAGGTGGTGTATGGCTCTAAGGTGGTGACGACGTTGGCTTCCCATTGGTTGGAGTCGTCTACAATTTTGATCATTTCTTCTGCTTGGCTCTTTTCCTCATCATTTTGGTAAAAGATGGCCGAGCGGTAGCTCGATCCCCTATCGTTGCCCTGTTGGTCGACCGTGGTCGGGTTATGGATTCGAAAGAAGTAGTCCAAAATTTCCCTGAACGAGGTCGCTCTCGGGTCGTAGGTGATTTCCAGTCCCTCGGCATGCCCGGGGTGGTTTCTGTAGGTGGGGTTGTCGTTCTTCCCGCCGATGTATCCTACCTCGGTATCTTTTACTCCCGGCCTGACCCGAAAAAGTTCTTCCATGCCCCAAAAACATCCGCCTGCGATGTATGCTTTTTTTGTGTTTTCCATCCTCTTTATATCATTTTTCGTGTTGGCCATAAGATACGGC
>JBAUIP010000426.1:0-4598 GCA_049683055.1 Pricia sp. | reverse complement strand
CTATGGGTAGGTAGAATCAGGTGGGCCTTGCGGGAAATGAGCAGCTTGGACTTGAAATCGATGTCGAATTTGTTCAGGGCATCGAGTTCCTTTTTGAAAATGACCGGGTCGATGACCACGCCGTTACCCACAATGTTCATGGCGTTCTTGTGGAAGATGCCAGAGGGAATGGTGTGCAGTACGTGTTTAATACCATCGAATTCCAATGTATGGCCGGCGTTCGGTCCGCCCTGGAAGCGGGCGATGATGTCATAATTTTTGGTGAGAACGTCGACGATTTTTCCTTTTCCCTCGTCGCCCCACTGTAAGCCTAACAATAAATCTACTGCCATTCGTAAAATTGGGTTATTGG
Organism: Pricia sp.; assembly: GCA_049683055.1. Taxonomy (GTDB): domain Bacteria; phylum Bacteroidota; class Bacteroidia; order Flavobacteriales; family Flavobacteriaceae; genus Pricia. The sequence goes on along the minus strand of JBAUIP010000426.1, from coordinate 4,246 downwards.
TTGGTTTTTTCTTTATTGACGGGCCCTTCGACCGGCTCGCCCTTGACCTGGTCATCCTTCCCGGTATTGACCTCGTCCAGTTCATCCGAATTGTTGCGGGTACCGTAAAAGTAGAGGGAATGGGTGTTGATCTTGATATCGAATACCTCTTCGATGGTCTTTTTGATGGATTGGATGCGCGGATCGCAGAATTCCACCACTTCGCCCGTATCCGTCAGAATCACATGATCGTGCTGGCGGTCGAAGTAAGATTTTTCGTACTGCGCCTGGTTCTTGCCGAACTGGTGTTTTCTCACCAATTTGCAGTCCAATAACAATTCAATAGTATTGTACAAGGTGGCGCGGCTGACCCGGTAGTTTTTGTTCTTCATCCCGATATAGAGCGATTCGATGTCAAAATGTTCTTCGCTGTCGTAGATTTCCTGAAGGATGGCATAGCGTTCCGGGGTTTTACGGTGTCCGTTGTCCTCCAAGAATTTGGTGAAAACGTTCTTTACGATTTCCTGGTTTTTGTTCGCTGCCATGGTGGGATGCGTCTTGATGTTAAGAAGGATGCTATCCTAATACAAATGTACAGTTCTTTTTTCACTCTTGGCTTCTCGACTGCGCTCCATCTCGACTGCGCTCGATGTGACACGAGCGGAATTTTATCTCCGCGGCGGCTGACTGCGGTTTTCCCATTTCAGATCGCTCAACAGCGAACTTTTTATCCCTATAAAGAAATACCATCGAGAATATTGGCCGAAGGGCGTCCAGTTGAAGTTCATCCTAAAGCTTTTGAGGTCCCGCTCAAACCGTAGTTGGGTCAGGGTAAAGCCCTTGTTCTTGAAATCGTATCCCGACGAGCCGCCGACCTTCCACCGTGGCGAGAGCTCGATATCACCGGAAAACATAAGCGAATGGCTACTAAATTCATCCTGCCGGGCAGAATTTATGTAACTGGCGGAATAGGCCAGCCGAAAGTTCCAGGGAATCTTGGTGGCATAGGGCGGATTCTCGATATCCTCATCATCCTCACCATAATCGTCATCGATCAAGCGGTTGTTGTAATTGTCCGCCCGGCCGAACAAGTCATCGTCACGGCCGCCGCTTTGGGCGACATAGTCATATTCGTCGATGGGCTCGTCTTCCAGGGGGTCCTCGTCCCGTTGCCCGAAGGTCTCGCTATCGATGGAATATCCGATATTCACGTTGGCGGCGGTCAGGCGAAAAAGGCTACCACCATTGTTTACATTAAAGGTATTGATGCGCCGGCCATTGTTGTCGATGGCGTAGGGATCCAGTCCGGCCGAAAAGTTGATGGACATTTTGTTGTTAAGGATGTTGGTACCGCCATTCACCCGCAGGGGACTCAATTTGAGCGAATCGGACTCAAAATTGTATCCGGTCGAAACGTTGAAGTTACTGAGTAGCGATACCTTTTTAGCCTCCGTGGCGGTAGAATCCTTGTCCGTCACCTTGGCTTCGAGGGTATTGGCCAACGAAAAACTAAGGCTGTTCGATTTCCCGAGGCTGGGGGCGCCGTTCAGTGTTCCTTCGAAACGGCTGTACTGAACAATTTCCTCGGTGTCCGTGTTGAGATATTCATCATAGAACTGATCGAAAGAGGGCGCGTAGCCGTAGCTCAAGGAGGGGCGCATCACGTGCCTAATGGCCTGTATCTTTTTATCTTCCCCCCGGTTGAAGGTTCCATAGATGGTCGTACCGATACTGGCACTCATATTGTAGGTATTGTAGCGGTCGAATCCGGGTAGGGTATCCCTTACGACACTTCCGCGTTCTTCGCCGACGCCCCTTACATAGCGTTGTCGGAAAGTTTCCAGTGCCCACACATCCTCATAACTCCCGCCTACACTGACACTGAAGAACTTGGCGACCTTGAAGTTGGTACTGATGGGAATACGGTGCTGGGCGCCGACTTTGGCTTCGTCGAACATCCTGGCGGTAAAAAAATCCGCATCGTTGGTCGTGAGCTGGTTGCGTGCATTCACATCGTACTGAAAGTTCACGTTTTGGATGACGCCTTTTTTGATGCCATCGCGCTTGGCAAAGGGGAAAATCCGCTCCATACTCGCCTGAAAGGTCGGCAAGGTCATCTGAATGTTCTTTTCATCGGGATTTTCCCTGGCCGAGGGACTCGTATTCTGCGAATGCGTTGCCGTAAGGCTCATGTTTACGGACGGATACGCGGGAAAGGTCTTCGAATAGGATATAGAGGATGACAGGTTGTTGTTCTGGGTCAGCGGCAGGTTCACTTGGTTCAGCGACTGCTGGTAATAGGAGGTACTTCCCAAGTTGACGGATGCCGAAAAACGGGAATTCGGACTCGCCTTCTGGTCCTGCGAATGCGATATCTGTATGTTGTAGGCCGTGCTGCTACTATAATCGTCGAAGCCCAACTGGCTGGTCACCAGGTTCTCGTACCGAAAGTTTACGTTGCCCCGATACCGGTAACGCTTAGTGTAAACGCTTTGGGTGCGGAAGCCGTAGCTACCGTTGGTATAAAAATCCCCCGTCAGGGTCAGGTCCGCATACTCGGAAAAGGGAATGTAGTAGCCCCCGTTCTGTAAAAAATAGCCTCGGTCGGGGTCATTGCCGAACGTAGGCATCATGAGGCCCGCCGTACGCCCGACCGTCAAAGGGAAATAGGCGAAGGGCAGTCCGATCGGTGTCGGTACGTCGGCAATGTACAGGTTGCTGAACCCGGCGATGACCTTCTTCTTCGGCACGAACTTCGCCTTTCGCACGCGGATATAGTAATCAGGGTTTATCGTATCCTTCGATGTAGTAATTTTCGCCTCGCTCATAAAGTAGACCGAATCGTTTTCCTTCTTGGTGACTTGGGCGTAGACCTTCATGGCATCGCTTCCCAAAGAGCCCAATCCGGCCTGCTGTTCGGTACGTGAATTGAAAATCAGCGCCTTTTCGGTATCGAAATTAAAGCGGATGCTATCCGGCCGCACCTCGTTATCGCCTTGTTTGAAAAAGGGAAGTTGGGTGTAATTTCCCAAAGAATCTTTGATGCGTCCGGCGTAGACCTCGTTTTTGACGTAGTCCATTATAATGATGCCCGCTTTGAGCTCCGTATCCTGATAGTAGATTTCAGCCTCGTTGTAGAGGTAGATTTTCTGTTCCTTTTGGCTGAGCCGAACGTAATCCTTGGCCTTGTATTTAATTTTATCGAGCAATAAAGGTTCCTTCCCATCGTTGATTGTATCGACGGCGGTGGAGTCCTGTAAGAGGGTATCCCTTTGAACGGGAATGGGGAAAAGCGGGGCGATGATGGTATCCTTTTCCGCTTTGATGGGCAGGGGTACCAGACCGTCTTCCTGAGCCTTCAGAACAAAGGTGGCGAACAATAGCAATACCGTTAAAACTAAAGGATGTTTGTTTGATTGCAAGGTATAAATCCTATTTTTGTATCCGTTTGGTTGTCCCGACAGGTAAGGGCATACAAACGCCAAACTTACATATATTTTTAATCCCTGAACAGGGAGTTACCACAATTTTAACCATAATGAAAGCACTGAAATACGGTATAGCGGCAGTTCCGATGAGGTTTCTCGGTCTTGTCGGCATGCTACTGGCCCCACTCTTCAGTTCGTTCCACAACAATAGTACCGAACCGCGCAACGATGATAAATTTACGGTCGTGCTCGATGCCGGTCACGGTGGCCACGACCCCGGAAACTTGGGTAACGGGTACTACGAAAAGAACATCGCGCTCAATATCGTGCTGAAAGCGGGGGCCCTTTTGGAGAAAAATCCCGATATCAAAGTCATCTACACCCGAAAAGATGATACGTTCGTGGACCTATACGTAAGGGGCGAGATCGCCAACAAGGCCGGGGCGGACCTCTTCGTCTCGGTGCATTGCGACTCCCATACTTCCCAAGCGCACGGGGCCGGTACGTTCGTTTTGGGACTACATGCGAACAAGCAGAATTTTGAAATAGCAAAGAAGGAAAACTCGGTCATTTATTTGGAGGATGATTACAAGGATAGGTATTCGGATTACGATATCAATTCCCCCGAATCGGTTATAGGATTGACCATCATGCAAGAGGAATTCTTGGACCAGAGTATCGCCTTGGCCAAGGATATACAGGATAATTTTATTGAGGCAGACCGGAAAGACCGCAAGGTGAAACAGGCCGGCTTTATCGTGCTGCACCAGACCGTCATGCCCAGTGTGCTTGTGGAAACTGGATTCCTCACCAACAACGAAGAAGGCGCCTACCTGGAC
>JBAUIP010000425.1:0-3901 GCA_049683055.1 Pricia sp. | reverse complement strand
GATGAGAATCCCCCTTTGGTGCTATGGTTCGATTTCAACGACGCTAATGAATGAATCCAGAAATGAAGCTTAAAAGATATTTTCCGTTTATTTTATTCATACTGCTTTCTATTGGTGCGTATGGCCAACAGTCTGAAAATTCTTCTGGCAAGCAAGATTTGACCGACTATGTAGATCTTTTTATAGGCACCACCGGACCTGCACACACCTATGTCGGTGCCACCTCTCCCATGGGCTTGGTTCAACTGGGGCCCAATACGGGAAATTTTACTTGGGACTATCATTCCGGATATCAGTACCAAGATTCTACATTAAGAGGATTTGCGCATACCCATACCAGCGGCGGCGCCAATCCTCTTTTGGGGGAGTTATTGATCCTTCCATTTAAAAATTCGGAAGTACTCACAAAAGAAAGTATTCCGTTTTCAAAAAAGTCCGAAAAAGCGTCGCCCGGATACTATACCGCAACACTGCACGAAGATGATATCAAGGTGGAACTGAGTACTACCGCCCGGACCGGGTTTCATAAATATACATTCCTCAAGGATGATGATTACCATGTATTGATCAATATTGACGAAGTTCTTTATAACAGGGGTAGGCAAAGGGAGCCGGTAGTGGAGGCCCGATTTACACATATGGATAGTCTTAGCCTTCACGGGTATATAAGGAACAACTATGAAATGCTCGATCGACTGGTCTATTTCGCCATCGAATTTTCTCGGCCCTTCCAAAAAATGGAGTTTGTTGATAAGAAGGATAGAGAACTTGTTGTCGATTTCGAAGAAATGAAAAAGGGGGAAACCATAGAGCTCAAGGTTGGTATTTCTTCCGTAAGTGTTGAAGGGGCCTTAAAGAATTTAAAGACGGAAGTGGAGGATAAATCCTTTGAAAGGGTTAGAAAGGAAGCTGAGCAGGAATGGAATGCCATTCTTTCAAAAATTAAGATTCAAGGTTCTGAACAACAAAAGCAGCTTTTTTATACGAACCTATACCACCAGTTTATTCATCCGAATAACATAGCCGACGTGGATGGGAAATATCGCGGGGCCGACGGCAAAATCCATACCATGGAGTCGGGGGAGCTGTATTCTACTTTCGCTTTCTGGGATATATACCGCGCTTCGTTTCCACTTTACACTATTCTGATTCCTGAAAAAATCGAATCGTTCGTCAATTCTATTCTTCGGCATTCCGACGAGACCGGTTTCCTGCCGGTTTGGGCATTGTGGGGTAGGGACAGGCAACAAATGATAGGCAACCATGCCGTTCCCGTTTTGGTAGAGGCGTATTTGAAAGGCTTATATCCAGATGGTGGGCGCGCTTACGAGTCCATCAAACGAACACTTACCGAATACTATTGGCCTAAATACAAGTGGGCGCTTTATGATGGCTATGGATATTTGCCTGCGGATAAGGTGATGTCCGAATCGGCTTCGAGGACCTTGGAAGCCAATTTTGACGACTGGGCCGCCGCTCAGTTGGCCAAAGAGCTTGGTAAGCAAGACGATTATGATTTCTTCATGAATCGATCCCAGTTCTATAAAAATCTTTATGATCCGGAATACAAATTGATGCGGGGAAAAACGACCGATGGCCAGTGGGTAGAACCTTTTAATCCGCTTAACATCGAACACGCCGGCACATCGAATGGCGATTACACCGAAGCCAATGCCTGGCAGTACGTCTGGCATGTACAACATGACATCCCCGGCCTCATCGGCCTAATGGGCGGAAAAAAGGAATTCGAGACCCGTCTGGACAGTCTACTGGCCATGGAACCCACCATTGTTGGGGAAGGTAGCACCAAAGACGTGAGTGGTCTCATTGGCCAGTACGTTCACGGAAATGAACCCAGTCATCACATACCCTACTTGTACAATTACGCCGGAAAACCCCATAAAACCCAGGCATTGGTAGATCAAATTCTCAACACGATGTACGATACCACGACCAATGGTTATAGCGGCAACAACGATTTCGGGCAAATGAGCGGCTGGTTCATTTTAAGCTCCTTGGGTTTTTATCCCGTCAATCCGGTTTCGAGTACGTTCGAAATCGGCCGGCCATCCTATAAGGAAGCGACCATTCAGGTAGGTGACAAATCCTTCTCCGTCAAGGCCAATAATTACGGAGAGGATAATTTTTACGTCCGGTCGGTAAAGCTGAACGGAAAGATAATCGAGGACTTCAAAATATCCTACGAGGAAATTATGAAAGGTGGGGAGCTCATCTTTGAAATGTCGGATGAACCCAATGAAACAACTTAAAAGAACAGATAAGATGATGAAAGCAAGACCAAATTCCATTTTTATACATAGCGCCATTTGTGTCCTCGAAAACAAAACATTTTGGCGCCGTTCACGAGCTCTTTTCGGTCTATCGTTAGCGGCATTTTTCATACTGCCGGCATGGGCCCAAACAAAACCGGTAGGGGTAAAGTTTGATACGACCACCTTAGTGCGCAAAGGAAATTTTGGGGACAATTGGTGCCAGACCTGGGCGGCCGATGACAACGTCTATACCATGCTCGATGACGGCAATGGCTGGTGGGGCACCGAAGAAAAGCTAGAGAAAAATCCCGATATGGAAGGGGCGATGTTTCTTCAAATCGCCGGCGATCAAAACTTCGGGGACGAGGACGTAAAAAAAATGCCCGGTTATCCCATCAACCAAGGAATCTCGCCATTCTATGCCTATGGCACCGTTTCGGTGGACAGCACCATGTACGTATGGCTTTGGAAAAGCGAATCAGAAACCTGGTATCGCCGTCCCATTGCCAATCGTCTACTCTACACCGAGGATTTTGGAAAGTCCTTTTACCGATGGAACGGTGAACTGGAAACGCAGCAAAGCTATATGGAAACCGATTCGACCGCATTCTTTTTTTACAAGGAAGATCCCAAACGTCATCTAGATAAAGATGCCTACGCCTTTAACTGGATAGCCTTCTGCCAGAACGGTAAAAATAACGAAGCGGCAAAAGACGATTATGTATATATGTACTCGCCCGAGCAGCATGAACCCAGAAACCTGAATATGATTCGGGTGCATAAGGACCATATACTTGAAAAAGCGAAATATGAATACTTCAAGGGATGGGACGGTAAAAAGGCAGAATGGACCGATGATATGACCCAAAGAGGGGTGAACCTGCAGTATCCCGCTGCAGAAAATGACCAAGAGTGGATGTGGGCATCGTGGTTGCCTAGCGTGGTCTACAACGAAGGCCTGGACCTGTATCTGATGGTGAGTTATGGGGTCAGTGACCCGGGCAAGGACTTTTGGGATGGATGGTGCTCCGATTGTAAGTACCCGGCCAGCATTGGATTTTGGTACGCAGAAAACCCTTGGGGGCCTTGGGACCCCTTTTTCTATGAAGACACTTTCTATCCCGATAGCGAGGAGAATCGAACTTATGGATTTAAACTCAGTCCCAAATGGATCAGTGAAGACGGAAAAAAAATGGTGTTGATCTGGTCGGATGCGGGGAACAATCACAGCACGTATTACAAATGGAACCAAATGGAAATTGAAATCCTGACCGAGAAAATGCCGTAGTTGGGAATTATGAATTTTCTCATCACAATTACATGCATCGCTTATCAGAACCCCAAAATTACATTCATGAAGAAAAACCCTAGTTTGTATATTGCCCTTTTTGCCCTGATGGTTCAGTCATGCAACCCGGCTACGGATGAGCGACCGGCCCCTATAGTTCGGGCGGACCAGTTTCAGGATACCATCAATGGGAAAGAAACCGGCCTGCATTTTTTGAACAATGGGAGTCGACAGATGGCGGTCACCAATTTCGGAGCAAGGATCGTAAGTTTGCAAGTCCCGGATCGCATCGGGGAATATGCCGATGTGGTACTTGGTTTTAAAAGCATTGAAGATTACC
>JBAUIP010000424.1:0-5110 GCA_049683055.1 Pricia sp. | reverse complement strand
TCCGAAGAAGGACAGCGGTTTTACGACACTTACCGAGATTTTATCGATGAGGTCATCCGGCCCCGTTTCGGCGATAAAATCTATTATCAGGAAAAACCGACCCATCGCATCCTCTACGCCGACGCGCCCGGAGTTTCCCGATTTCACCGCGATCGCGATTACGGCCATAACCCGAGGGAAATCAATTTTTTCGTCCCGCAGACCAAGGCCTTCGACACCAACACATTGTGGATTGAAAGCGAAGAGGGAAAAGAGGATTTCGAACCGGTCATCCTCAAACCTGGAGAGTTTCTCACCTTTGACGGGGCCAACCTGATGCACGGTGCCAAGGAAAACCATACGGGAAAGACCCGGGTTTCGTTCGACTTCCGAATTTTGCGTGCCGATTCCAAAAGGGTTTCAGACATCGGCGACGACCCTGGGAACGAAGACCAATTACAGAATAAGCTGAAGGCCAACGCCCACGGCTTCGTTTTAGCCCAATAACTGTAGTATGTCCCAAAGCCCCACACCTAAGGTCAGTATTTCCATCATCACCTACAACCACGAGCAGTTTATCGCCCGTGCGCTGGACTCCGTGTTATCCCAAAAGCGGGATTTCGACATTGAAATTATTGTGGGCGATGATTTTTCAACGGACGGTACCCAAGATATTCTGAAAAGCTATCAGGACAAATATCCAAATATTATTCACCTGATATTGCATCCGAAACACAATCCCGGTATTCCCGGCAGGGTCAATAATGTCACCAATATTTATGCCTGTAGGGGTGAATACGTGGCGATGCTCGATGGCGACGACTATTGGACCGACAAGAACAAACTGCAGATTCAAGTCGATTTTTTGGATAGGGACAACGCACATTCCGTCATCGGCCATACCGCGCTTCGGGTAACGCCCGAGGGCGAGGTAATGGATAATTATTGGATGTACGGAAAGATCAAGGAGCAAGCTGGGTCGTACAGCTTGTACGATATTCTTGGTATTGGATGGTGTTTTGCGCAGACTTCGACTCTCATGTTCCGCAACAAACAGTTCGCCGAATTTCCCGAGTGGTTCTGGAACGTTGTCAGTGCCGATTATGTGCTACTGTTGTTGCTCGCCCGCCACGGTAATCTCAAATATATCACCGAGCCCATGACGGCCTATACCATACATCCGAACAGCTTTATGGCCAACCATTACCGCACCTTGGAATACATTACATTAAAAATCAACGAATTGCGGTTACTCAAGAAACTCTTTCTACCAAAAGTCGGCCAAGAATGCACTAAAGAAAACCGTAATCAGGTGAACCAGGGTATCAATAAAATGATTGCCTCCTATAAATATCGGTACTTACAGACCTTGATGCGGGAGAAAAAATACGCCTCCGGGATGGCCTTTCTTTTTCAGTGTAGTTTCTCAGATTATTCCCTGCCCATCTTTACGAAGGCGCTTTTTCAAAACCTAAGAACTTCGGTCGAGTAGTTTTTTCTTGGCGGCAATGGCTTCTACAATATCGGAACTGAAGCTGGATACAATATCTTCATAATCGAAGTTTTTAAGCACAAAATCCTGTCCTTTTTGGGCGATAGCCTCCCGTTCTTCCTCATTTTCAAGGTAGTATTCTATTTTTTTTAGCAGGTCGCACTCGTCGCTATAAGTCGCAAAAATCCCGGGGGGGAACGTGTCCTTGAAGTTTGCAGCCTCTCGGGTGAGCAAAAATCCACCGCATCCCATCACCTCGAACATTCGTTGGTTAAAACCGATACCGTTGGCGGTGTCAACATAATCGTTCAACACAATTTTACTGTCCTTATAGATCTGGAACATCTCGAGGCCCGAGGTACTGCCCTGAAATATGGCCTCCAGTTTCGGAAAATAGCTTAGCTCCGTGCGATCGCGGCCGTGCCTCCACCAATATCCCCACCATTTCACGTCGATTTTATCGAGCAAATCGTTCAGAAAATAGGTGCGTTTGGAGAAATTTTCAGTGCCAAGTCCGCCTACGAAGGTAACCTTATAGCGTTTCTCCCGCTGTCTCAGTTCTGCTGCGATACGCCGGTCGAAACCTTGGTCGTTCAAGACGGTCCTGACCCCGTGCAGCTCGAAGAAATGCTTGAAATCGGGTTGATCGGTGTAGATTAAGTCCCAGTGATTGGGATGCCAATTGAAGGGCAATCGTGCCGAAAGCCTCGCCACCAATAGTGTTTCACGATAAAAACGGCTGAACCAACCGCTGGGCAAGGGTTGGGAACGGGCAAAAATCACGTTGAATTCCCGCCGTTTGATATAGGTTTCCAACACATAGCGCTCCCACTTATGGCGGCTGTACTTAATTTTAAAGCGGCTGCCGTTCCAATATTTCCTGATTTTGTAAAACGGGCCGAAAAGTTCTTCGGCAATTTTGTCCGTATAATCATCGTCCATCAGAAAATATTCCTCGGCTTCCCAACCGTCCATTTGATTGAGGTGGTAGGTATAGAAATCGGAATAATTACTGCGCATACGGATGAGTCGGTCACGATATTCGGAGGCGTTGAGTTGGGAAAGGTCGGTCCATTCTTTCTTTTTTTCCGTTAAATAGGCCGCAGGATGGATGACATCGAGTTTGATCAATTTATACTTCATCGGTCCACGAATTTTGAGATACACTCGACCACGTAAGCTACCTGTTCATCGGAAATTTCAGGATATAACGGGATGGACAGCAGATTATCTTGACAAATCTTGGCGACGGGATAATCGGAAAAGGAATTGTTCTGGTACTCGTAGCAGGCCTGAAAGGGAAGTGCCTTGGGATAATGAACCATGGAGCTGATGCCGTGTTCGGATAGATAATCCATCAACTCGTTTCTATTTTCGGTACGGATAACGAAAAGGTGATAGACATGCCTGCCGTTTTTCGGTTCCGAAGGAAGGGTGATACCATTTAATCCGGCTAAATTTTCCCGATAGTTCTCGGCTATTCGCCTTCGGGAGTCCGTCCACTTCTCGAGATACTTCAGTTTTACCGATAAAATGGATGCCTGTAGCCCGTCCATTCGGCTGTTGCGGCCGTCCATGGTGTGGTGGTGCCGTTGGGTTTGGCCGTGATTGGCGATGGCCTGGGCGGTTTCCGCCAGTTTTTCGTCGTTGGTGACCATGGCCCCGGCATCGCCGTAAGCTCCCAGATTTTTGGTGGGAAAAAAGCTAAAGGTAGCGGCATCGCCGATGGTTCCGATGGTCTGGCCCTCGATTTTCGCGCCATGGGCCTGGGCACAGTCTTCGATGACCTTAAGGTCGTGTTTTTTAGCAATGCGCATAATCTCCGCCATGTCCGCAGGATGTCCGTACAGGTGTACGGGAATAATGGCTTTGGTCGCTTTCGTGATTTTTTCTTCGATTAGTTTTGGGTCTATGGTATAGGTTTCCGAATCCACATCTACAAAGACCGGCTTGGCCCCATTGGTTGCCGCTGCCTCAGAGGTTGCAATCCATGTTACAGCCGGTACAAGCACCTCATCACCTTCTCCGATGCCCATGGCGTTCAGCATGATTTCAATGGCATCGGTTCCATTGCCGCAGGCAATGACGTGTTCCGCGCCCAGGAAAGCGCCGAACTCTTCCTCGAACTGAGTGACCGAGGGACTTTTGATAAAGGCGGAATCGGCGATGGTCGACGCGATGGCCGCATCGATTTCCGCGGCAATGGACCGGTATTGGGCGTTTAAATCTATAAAGGGAACGTTCATGTCAGTTCTTGATTTTCTATTAGGTTGTGCTTTTTCGGGTTGAAGCCAAAAAGCTGTATGCGCTTCCCGTCTTGACAAAGTACGGATATCCCGTTTTCGTGTAGCTGTTCAATAACGGCGGGTTTGTGGTCAGGCCCAATTTTAGTATTGGATTTTTCGCCGACCAACTTTATTCCGTCAGAGTTCTTAAGAGCTGGTTTTTCATCGATCGGGTTTTTTCCGTTGAGGTCCTCATGAGCGGATTTTTCACCGGTTGCTTTGCTAAAATTAGAATTTCGGTCGTTGGATTCCTCGCGCTCAACCTCATCCCATTTTAGTTCGGCCCTTATCACTGCAATTTTCTTTCCATTGACCTTGAGGTACGCCGGATAATTTCCGGAACGCAAGGCCATCACTTTGCGATAAATGGTATCGCAGTCGTACCATTCCGTCAAACAGCTATCCTCCGGATTTCGTTTCGGTGCGTAAGTCGCTTTTGCATCCTCATTGGATTTGGGTGTTAGGTCGCCCTTCGAATAATCCTCCAAAAAATCGCCGAAGCCCTCGGCCAGTTTTTTCATTAGGGCCTCGCGAAGTTCTTCTACCGACATGCCCGGTTTCAAGGGTATATTTTCCTGCCAATAGATTTCCCCGGCATCGAAATCCGCATCCATTTGATGCACGGTAAACCCGAATTCCCTCTCTCCGTTGATAAGGGCCCAGTGCAACGGATGCCGACCTCGATATCGTGGCAGGGGCGCCAAATGAACATTTAAGACCGTGTACCGTTCCAGCAGCTTTCTGAACTTGAAATTACAAAAGCAGTTGATCAAAATATCGAATTCGAACGACTCCAATTCCTCAAGCAAGCGGGATTCGTCAAAATCGGAAAAGTAATTTCCCTCATCGACTATCCCGATATATCCCGCTTTCAACATATCGGAAACCGGCTTTTGTAGGCCGACACATACCGGATGCCTGTGCTTAGCATACATAGAATCAGCCAAAATCAGCGGACCGTCGTTATTTCCTACCAAAGCCACTCTCATGCAAACAGGGGATAGATAATTTCGCTCAAAGCGCTGGTATCGGTCGGATTGGGCTGAATCGAAACAATCTGATCCGTGAGACCTCCCAGCCATTTTTTGACCGCGACATTCCGGTCATTATTTTCTGCCCCATTATCCAATTGATAATAAGTAATCGGCGTAGGTTGCCCACCCATGCTTTCCTTGAAGCGCACCAAACCCTTATAGGAATCTCCGGTGCCGCTCAGGCCGAGATCGATGGCCGTGGATTCGTTTTCCAAGGCATAGGATATTAACCTGTCGAATATCAAATTGTTCGGACGCAAATCGAGGGACTCCTCCGTTGAGGCCCCGAATTTATAGTAAAGAACCGATTTGTGTTGTAG
>JBAUIP010000423.1:0-8608 GCA_049683055.1 Pricia sp. | reverse complement strand
CGATAGTGCCTTTTGGGCCTTTAATCAGTTTGATGGCATCGTCAAGTCTCATACCCACAATATTGATGGGGTCTTCGCCCTCTTGTCCAACTTTTAGGATTTCGTCACCGACTTCCAATTGGCCATCCAACCAAACGGGGCCACCGGAAATAATATCCACGATTTTGGCACCTTCCGGTTTTTTCTGCAAACGGGCACCGATACCTTCAAATTTGCCCGACATGCTCATATCGAACTTTTCCTTATCATTGGGCGCCAGATAATAGGTATGCGGATCAAACTCGTCTACGATGGTGTTGATATACTGCACGAACCAATCCTTTCGTTCGAGATCGCCCACAAAATCGAAGAATTCGTCCAAGGTTTTTTTAGTGGATTTTCGGGCGGATACCTCGGCTTCCTCGGGGGTCATTGGTTCATCGGTGTTGTCGACATCCTCTTCAAAGGCTTCATCCTCTTCCTCTTCAATGGTTTCACCCTCCTCAACGACGTCACCCTTCTCTCCGGATTTCTTGGTCTCTGCATCCTCATTGGATAATCTGACCTTAGAATCATAAGTCCCCAACGTGGCATATTTCAGCTGCTGTCTCCAGCGTTCCCTCAAATCCTCCTTAGAGGCCGCGAAAGGCAATTCCTCATAATCAATGTCAATGCTTTCCTTTTCGCTGTAATCGAACGGGGTATCGAGGACTTCCTTGTAAATTCCCTCGGCCTCTTCCATCCTCTGCATCAAACGTTCGTAGACCAAATTGAAAAAAGAGATATCGGTACTTTTGATCTGATCGTCGATCTGAAACTTGAACTGCTCGAATTCCTCGATATCCTCCTTTAGAAAATAGCGTTTGGTAGGGTCTATGACATCAATGAAATCGTCGAACACGCTGACGGAAAAGTCGTCGTCGATATTCTTCGGCTCATAGTGTCCTTTTTCAAGCACATAGGTAATGAGGTCAAGCAATAATTTATCCTTATCGTCATTTTCGAAAGACTTGTTGGTAAAGCTGCACGAAGCAACGGAGATGAGCATTACCACAAGGGCGTAGGCAAGATTCCTTTTCATCAATTTGTTTTTATTTGAATAATTCGGACCGCACGATTCCTGTTGAAAAATATCGGCCCTGATTTATAACCAATTCACTAAGATACTGAAAAAACCATGCCAGCTCTGTGGGCGGACATTAATTTTTTGTTAAACGGAAATGGAATCCTCAATGAACAATATGATTTGTAAAACGTATTTTTACGGCATAAATTATATGGGATGGCAAAACCTTTGATCTTGGTGACGAACGATGACGGAATTACGGCACCCGGACTGCGGTCTTTGATAGGATATTTAAAGGATTTCGGGAATATCGTGGTAGTCGCGCCGGATAGTCCACAATCGGGAAAAGGCCATGCGATTACCGTGGATGATACCTTATTTCTAAATAGGATGGATGACGGAGATGGGGAACATATCGAATATAGCTGTAGCGGCACCCCTGCCGATTGTGTGAAATTGGCCCTTCGCGAGCTGTTGGATAGAAAGCCCGACCTCTGTGTCAGCGGGATAAATCACGGTTCCAACTCCTCAATCAACGTCATTTATTCCGGCACCATGAGCGCGGCCATCGAAGCAGGCATCGAGGGGATACCTGCCATCGGATTTTCATTGTGCGATTATGCCTGGGATGCCGATTTCGGACCCGCTGAGACTGCCGTCAAAAAAATAGTGGGCGAGTCGCTCGAAAATGGGATTCCGGAAGGAGTGATTTTAAACGTGAATTTTCCAAAAGCGTCGGAGGATAAACTCAAGGGCATTCGCATCTGCCGTCAGGCCCGCGCCAATTGGAGGGAAAAATTCGATAAGCGAATGAGTCCCTCCGGAAAAGACTATTACTGGCTTACCGGCGAGTTCGAACTGCTCGACGACGGGGAGGATACCGACGAAGCGGCCCTAGCGGACAACTATATCTCGGTAGTACCTACCCAATTCGACCTGACCGCGTACACGGCCATTCAGAAGTTGAACGGGTGGGGGTTGTGAGCTTTGGTCGAGCACGGACAATCGGTACTTAACAAATGGTAACGTTAAAAGACAGCTCGGCAGCGGTTAGCAGAGGAAATCAGTTGGACTAAATACCTAAGTAGACTCTAGGATACTAGAACATCACTTAAATATGAATACTAAAAAAGAGCTCCTCATCGGATTTTTGGTCGGCGTCATCGCCAACACCATCGGAACGCTGCTGTACATTCTGCTATTTTCCGATTTCGGTATCGTTGAAACCTATGAGGCGGCAGTGAAGCAGGGCCACGTGGGAAGCCTCCTTGCCCTGGGCGCCATCTTGAACCTTATCGCCTTCTTCGGCTTCCTCAAAATCCGCAGGGACCAGCGGGCCAAGGGAGTATTGATCGCGACGATTCTGACGGCCTTGGTCATTCTTTACTACAAAATGTTTTGATGTTCAAGTGCATCTTTATTAGGTGCTAATTCGACGGCAATTTCAATTAAAAGCATCAATTTTCGATTTGGAAATACTAGCTGAACGTTAATAGACCGTTCAATTTTTTACTGCTCGGTGCCGAGAATTTGGTATTTTCGAAGGATGAAATATTACCTGATAGCCGGTGAAGCCTCAGGCGACCTGCACGGTTCGAATCTTATCAAGGCGCTGAAAGCCAAAGACAAGGATGCCGATATCCGCTGCTGGGGCGGTGACCTGATGGAAAATGCCGGCGGCACTTTGGCCAAACACTACAAGGAGATGGCCTTTATGGGATTTTTCGAGGTGCTTCTCAACCTGCGTACCATTTCCAAAAATATCAATTTCTGTAAACAGGACATCCGGGAATTCCGGCCAGATGTTATCGTTTTCATTGATTTTTCAGGCTTTAACCTCCGCATCGCCAAATGGGCCAAGGAAAGAGGTTTTGCGAACAACTACTACATTTCTCCCCAAATCTGGGCATCGCGCGAAGGCCGCATCAAAGATATCAAGAGGGATATCGATGCCATGTACGTCATCCTTCCGTTTGAAAAGGATTTCTATGAAGACAAGCATAATTATCCTGTCCATTTTGTGGGGCATCCCCTTCTGGATGCCATGGCAAATCGAAAGGCGGTCAATGCCAAAAAATTCCGCGAGGCGAACCGCTTGCATCCCGAAAAACCGATTATAGCCCTCTTGCCCGGAAGCCGAAAACAGGAAGTACAGAAAATGCTCAGAATCATGCTTTCCATCATCGGTGATTTCAGTCAATACCAGTTCGTCATCGCAGGAGCGCCCAGCCTTGATCGAGATTTCTATGAACTGTTCTTGACCGATCCGAATGTCAGTTTTGTACATAATAAGACCTATAACCTTCTAGAAATTTCGTTCGCCGCATTGGTCACCAGCGGCACCGCCACCCTAGAAACCGCCATCTTGAAAGTCCCTCAAGTGGTCTGCTATCGGGCCAACTGGTTCTCCTACCAAATCGCCAAACGTATCATTACATTGGAATATATTTCGCTGGTCAACCTCATCATGGGCCGTGAGGTGGTCAAGGAGCTGATCCAAGATGAGCTGAACCCTGATAACCTCACATCCGAACTTTACAGAATTCTCTACGGGCCCGCCCGTGAGGCACAGTTGAAGGATTACGATAAACTGGAAAAAAAACTGGGCGGGACCGGGGCCAGCGAGAAGACGGCCGACTTGATTTATGACAATCTATCAAGTTAGTGCCATACTACCCGAATCTTGTTTGAGAATTACCTGTCAAAAGAATTCAATCGGAAGCCGTACTAAAATAGGAATCCAAGAAAGACCTACTCCAAAACAATTATTTCCTTGATTTCATGTTTAGCAAAGTAAGAGGCAGACTCAAATAAAGGCTTACGCGTAGTTTGAAATTAGCTGAAATTCCTTGCGGACGGGGCATCCCAAAAGAACCGAATCGAATTATTTCCCTAATTTTGGCTTCCAAAAGCGCTAAAGAGCCTGTTCGAAATATTCTTGGATGCTGCGTACACTTTCCTACATCATAATCCTCTTCTTGGTCGCCGGCTGCGTATCCAAAAAGAAAACGACTTACAGTAAAACGAGAAAAGTCTCCGTTTCTGCTGAAAGGGAATACCGCGCTCCGCGAGAAACTAAATCCACAAGAAAGCCGCCTGCGAGACGCACCAAGGCCGATGATATCATCGGCACCGCCCTACAATTTTCAGGCGTTCGCTACAAATATGGCGGCACCACCAAAAGAGGAATGGATTGCTCGGGCCTGCTCTATATTGCCTTCGGCGAAAACAACATAAAACTACCCCGGGTATCGTACCACATGGCCGAAGAGGGCCGGCGTATTCGACTGGGCGAGGTCACCAAGGGCGATCTGCTCTTTTTCCGGACGAGCAAAGGGGCCAAGCGCATTAACCATGTTGGCATGGTGGTCGCTGTTGAAAATAACGAGGTCAAGTTTATACATTCCTCCAGTTCAAGAGGGGTCATCGTTTCTTCGTTGCGCGAAGGATATTGGAACAGTGCTTTTGTTAGGGCAACGCGGGTTTTGTGAAAACAGTTCGAGAGCACTTGCGGCGTTCTTCCGCCGAATTCTAAACTCCCCATGGTCGCTAAGCTCCGATAAGTTGCCGACCCAATGATGGCCAAAATGGCAACACCTCGAACAATTTCCATTGTTCATCGAATATCCTCCTAGTTTCAAATCCACCCGCGTTCAATTCGCTACATTGTCGCTTTCAACTACCTACAGCCACTGTAGCACCACTAACCTATCATGAATCTGCTACGCTTTATTCCCATCAAGTTGACCCTGTTCTTGGTCTTGGGAATTTTGCTGGGACGGTATTTACAGCCTGCAATAGCATTTCCCTTGACCTTCACCGGTGCATGTCTTACGCTTCTCGGAGCACTTTTTTATCAAGAAAACAGGATGCGCTCTTTTGCACATAACGGAAAAGGTTCCCTGAGATTCGGGATCGTCGCCGCTTTGACGACCATTAGCATCGGCGTTTTGGCCGTGTCCCTGGCGGATACCAAAAATACTGCGGACCACTACTCCCATAAACAACTAGCCGAAAAACAGGTATGGAAAATAAAAATTAACGAAGAACTTAAATCGACGCTCTATTCCAATCGGTATCTGGCCAAGGTTCTTGGTCGGGGCGACGACAAGGTTTCCGGATTCGTGCTACTTTCCATTTCAGTGGACACCGAAGATGCCGTTCTTTCAAACCCAAAACATTCAGCGAATTTGTCTCATGCGAAAACCGATATTCACAGAAGGCTTCAGGTAGATGACGAACTACTCCTTTACGGTCATCTCAATCCTATCAAAGCACCGCTAAATCCCCATCAGTTCGACTATCGTAAGTACCTGCGAAACTTAGGCGTTACCCATCAAGTGTGTCTTTCAGCGGGTCATTTTGTCATCGAAAAGAATCCCGAACCAACAGTTTTCGGGATTGCTGCCAACGCACGACACCAAATTATCGACAAGCTCAGGAAAGCTAATTTCGGAAAAGAAGAACTGGGCATTATCCAAGCCCTGTTGCTCGGGAGTCGCAATGACATTTCCAGCAAAACCTACGACAATTACAAAAATGCCGGCGCGGTGCATATCCTAGCCGTATCGGGATTGCATATTGGCATCTTGCTGCTATTACTGCAATTCCTCTTACGGCCACTCGAACTTCTGCCCGATGGAAAAACCGTGAAATTGGTTGTAGTTGTTACCTTACTTTGGGGCTTTGCGTTGTTGGCAGGACTATCGGCCTCGGTAGTCCGAGCCGTGACCATGTTTTCGTTTGTAGCCTACGCATTGTACCTCAATCGGCCGGGCAATACTTTCAATATTTTGGCACTCTCCATGTTTTTTATCCTTTTGCTTGTCGACCCTTTACTGCTCTTTCAGGTGGGATTTCAAATGAGCTATGCCGCAGTGTTCTCCATTGTCTGGATATACCCTCTGCTCCAACGGCTGTGGAATCCCAGAAACCGGATTGTCCGCTACTTTTGGCAACTGCTTTCCGTCAGTATCGCGGCCCAAGCGGGAGTTTTGCCGATCAGCCTGTTCTACTTTCACCAGTTTCCAGGCCTGTTCTTTATTTCGAACCTGTTAATCGTGCCTGCATTGGGATTAATTTTAGGGATAGGCATACTGGTCATTTTTCTGGCACTTTTAAACCAATTGCCCGAAAGCTTGGTGACTGGTTACGACACCCTGATCCGATGGATGAACCAAATCATCGGCTGGGTCGCACAGCAGGAAGCTTTTGTGTTTAGGAGTATATCCTTTGACGGCGTACAGCTGGTATTGGTATACGGAATCCTATTAACTTTAATACTCTTTTTATCCAAGCCCAATTTCAGAAAAGCGGTAGCCTTGTGTTCTACGATTATCGGATTTCAGTTGTGGCTTTTCCACACATCCTATAGAACGCACAAAAAAGAAACCTTGTTCGTAGCCCACCAAACGCGGAATTCTATCTTGATGCACCAAAAGGGAAGCCATTTGTTTACTATTGCGCAAGACTCCATCCGACTGCAACAACTGGCTTCGGATTATAAAGTCGCCGAACGAATCGCGTCAGTAGGCCTTTTTCCGCTCAAAAATAGCTACCGCTGGGGCGACAAGAATATTTTAGTCATCGACAGTTTAGGTGTCTATCAGTCTATTGCCAACCGGACCGATTACCTTTTGCTGACCGGCTCCCCAAAACTGAACTTGGAGCGGCTGATCGATTCCATTCATCCGAAAACTATCATCGCCGATGGCAGCAATTACAGAAGTTATGTTTCGCGATGGAAGAAAACTTGTAAAGAAAGAACCGTGCCTTTTCACAATACCGGGGAAAAGGGAGCTTTTTTTTTGAAAAGAACACAGCAGTGATAACCTCCATCCCATATTTCAAAAAAAATGTTTGCTAATGGACCTCTCCCATTAGTCTTTTGATCAAAGGGGACGCCACCAAAACAATGACACCTGCCCCAAGCGCGTATTGCGCGATGAGCTCAAATCCTGCTGTGTAGATTTCCAAGGTTTCGAAGCCACCCACATTTTTGTCGGTGCTTTCTATTGCCAATTGCTTACCTATAAAGCCGACTACCTGAAAGGCAAAGGAAGATGAAAGAAACCAAACTCCCATCATAAAGGCGACAATTCGTTTTGGGGATAAATCCGTGATTTTCGACAACCCAACGGGAGACATAAAAAGCTCTCCTACCGATATCAGAAAATACATTAGCAATAGGTAGGTAAAGGGCACTAAGCCATTGTCATTAGCACTTGCACCGCTCAGGGCAAGAACATAGAAACTGATTCCGGCGAAAATGAGTCCGAACCCAAACTTATAAGGAGTTCTCGGATTTAGATTTTTCTTGCTTAGGTAGGTCCACATCAGGGAAACCGGTATGGCAAGAATAATTATCCACATGGAATTCAACGAGTTTGTCTGTGCCGCCGACATAATGGTCAAATCGACATTTCTTGCGGCGAAAAGGGTAATGACACTACCGGATAGTTCATGGAAACCCCAAAAAATGGTCATAAAAAAAGTAATAAGAACGGCTACGAACAGTTTTTTTCGCTCATCTAAAGTGGCCTTGAACATGATATAGCCCAAGTACAATAAAATCGAAATACCGATGAGCTTAAAAATAATGTTTACGATGTTTTGATCGCCCAGAAAGGTACCTTCCTCGCCCAAAGATTTATAGGCTGACAATAGGTAAGCGATTAAGGGTGCGGAAGCAACGGATAAAATTGCGACCCATACCCCTTGGGTTATACCTAAAGTTTTCTTCTTGATTGCACCATTGGCGGGTGGCAAACCTCTTTCCCCAAAAACGTTCTTCTTGATACCGCTCCAGAAAAATATGAGTCCGGTCAGCATCCCAATACCAGCGAGTCCAAATCCATAGTGCCAGCCGTATTCGTAGGCTAGCCAACCGCAGAGTAAGGGTGCTATCCAACCGCCGATATTGATTCCCATATAAAAAATGGTAAAACCGGAGTCTTTTTTAGGGTCACCGTGAGGGTACAGCGTACCTACAAAAGTCGAGATATTTGGCTTAAAGAAACCGTTTCCTACGATTATTAGGGAAAGTGCCAAAAAGAAAGCGACGTTGTTTTCAATTGCCAAAACAAAATGACCGATGGACATTAAAATTCCTCCCAAAAAAATGGAGTTTCGCATGCCCAAAATCTGATCGGAAACACGGCCCCCGATGACCGTGGAGGCATATACCAAAGAACCGTAGGATGCATAGACCGCCGCTGTTGCAAAATCACGTTCTGCCAAAGCCTCAAAAATGACCTCGACCATGTAGAGCGTGAGAAGGGCCCGCATACCGTAGAAACTAAAACGCTCCCACAGCTCGGCAAAGAAAAGGTAGAAGAGCCCCTTGGGGTGCCCGAACATCTGCTGCTGTTCCATGAATTCGTTTTTGGTTTCCATAGATTTAATTGGATTAATTGGGTTTGCTAGTTTATTTGGTTGGTTTCAGTTGCTTACAAATTCTCCTTAATAAATCGGGTCATTTTATTAAACAGGTGCGCCCGGGTCATGCCGCCATATATGCCATGATTCTTATCGGGATAAATGGCCCAATCAAAGGGTTTGTTC
>JBAUIP010000422.1:0-6115 GCA_049683055.1 Pricia sp. | reverse complement strand
GAATAACCCTCCTGAGAAAAAAAGGTAATTCTCTCGTTTCCGTCAAGGTTCACATCTCTATCGCGGGAGCCAATCAAATCTTCAAAAATTAATTTCCGTTCATCGTATTTGATGTTATAATCCTCATATTTTTCCCCTTGAAAAGAAGATTCTAAATGATTTATTCTACGGGAGGAATCATAGAAAATATCCGTCACGGAAACTGCGGAATTTACGTTTTCCGTATCTGTTACAGTCATACTTGTTATCAAACCATCTTTCGATTTCAGCTCAATCTTTGTGGATGCATCGATAAAGTCAGATGTCCATGACCGAACTAAACCATCTTTAACGTTTAGGTCCAAGTTGAAATCGGTGAAATCGAAGGTGCTCGCCTTAGTTGTGGCTGAAACATTCGATACTAGTGCAACTAAGGACATAGTCTTATCAGGCGATTCAACGATAGGCGTTTTTTCTTCAGGTTTTTCCGTTACCGGATTATTTTCGGTGTCCGGCTCATTCTTGGAACAGGAAATTAGTAATATGGCGGCTGCCATCATTGAATATAAATAACTCTTCATAGCACTGATTTATTTTGGATTCCAGAGGTTACGAGTTATTTAAACGCACTATGGCCGTTTTATTTCATTTTAGGAGAAACAATAGATGAAAGGACCTTATTCTAGATTACTAACGTTCAAATCAAAAGAGGAAAGTCATTTTAGTGGGTAATTTTTTGGCTAGGTAATATAATACCCCAAATTGTAAAAAGTAATTTGTACTGGAATCTAATAATGAAGACATGACACAGCTTAAGCCTGCACACTAGTAAAAAATAATTGTACACGGCGCGCTTATGAAATCCGAGCTCGCCAAAAATTAGAATTTGGTAGAATACATTTCACATTAATACACCCTTAGAAATGCCAAAAATGTCCCATGCATTTCTTCAGTATAATCCAAATGGGTGACGATGCGCTGCTTGCCTTGACCCATACCTATGATATGGATGTCTTTGGATTTTAGTTTTGCAACAAACTCGTCGCCGGTCATGTAGTTTTCGTCGATTTCGAAAATGATAATGTTGGTTTCGATGGGCTCGACTTTTTTGATGTAGGATAGTTTTTGGAGCACCTCCCCTATTTCCTGCGCTTATTGATGGTCTTCGGCCAATCTTTCGATATGGTTGTCGAGCGCGAATATGCCAGCGGCGGCGAGATAGCCCGCTTGGCGCATCCCGCCGCCGAGGACTTTTCGTACTCTTAACGCCCTGTCGATGAGCTCACGGCTGCCGACCAAGACGGAGCCGACCGGACAACCCAAACCCTTGCTCAGGCAGATACTGATGGTATCGAAAAGTCCGCCGTACTGTTTCGCGGTCTCGCCTTTAACGACTAGAGCGTTCCAGAGTCGGGCGCCATCAAGATGGTAGGCCAGTCCGTGTTTCTTGCAGACTGATTTTATCTTCTCTAATTCCGAGAAATCCCAACAGGCGCCGCCGCCTTTGTTGGTAGTGTTTTCGATGCAGACCAAGGAAGTAAGGGGACTGTGGTAAAAATCCGGGGGATTGATGACGGCCTCGACCTGATCGGCGGTCATCATACCGCGGTGACCATCGACCAGTTTGCACGAGACCCCGCTGTTAAAACTTACTCCACCACCCTCATAATTATAGACATGGGCATATTTATCACAAATCAGTTGATCCCCGGGATTGGTATGTAGCTTGATGGCCGTTTGATTCGTCATCGTGCCGCTAGGAAAAAACAGGGCCGCTTCCTTGCCGAACAGTTCTGCCATTTTTTCTTCGAGGGCGTTAACGCTCGGGTCCGCCTTGAAGACATCGTCTCCCACCTCGGCGGACATCATGGCGTCGAGCATGCCGGGGGTCGGCTTAGTGACGGTATCGCTAATCAGGTTTATTGTCATTTTAAGTTCAAATTCAAGTGCAAGTTCTACCCCTCGACTGCGCTCGGGGTGACATTGTTGGTTCAAATGCAAGTTCAACCCCTTCGACTGCGCCTGTCTTGAGCGGAGTCGAAAGGCTCGGGGTGACATTCACATTTAATGAAAACAGTCCGTTCCAATCGGGGAGCCATCGGGAATCTTTGGTACAGCGATGACCTCGAACTGCTCCGGGTGTTCGTAAAAGTCGTTAATTCTCAGAAGCATTTCCTTGGAGTAAGGACTATTGTCCGATGATAATCCGGATTTCAATCCCGAAATCTTGGCATTGGCGATGGCATTGACTTGCGGATGCACCTCCTTATGCGCGGCCAAATTCATCAAATGGAACAAGGTGCGGAAATTGATGTTGCGCTGTATTTCGCGCTCATAATCGTCCTTTGGACTACTTCGAATGGTTTTTTCCACAACGGCATCGAGCACTTCCGACAATCCGAGATTATCGTCGTCCATGGCTTTTTGTTGTATTAAGCGGGATGCCCTTTCGGGATGCAATAGTAAGCCTAGCGTCATGTCCGCGGCGGTTTCAGGAGCGGAAAGGGCATCGAAGGATACCCCCGTTTTCCCTTTGAGGGATTCCCTCGTCCGGGGATATCCAATGGCCCGGGGCGGGAAAAGCGGTAGTTTTTCCTCGGGGATGACGAGGTTTTTGGCATCCAAGGTTTCAAGAATGGATTCCAGTGCCTTTTGCTGGGTTCGTTTGTCGACCGTTTCCACGGTGGTCTGGCCATCGCCTTTGACCGTATAGTTGTAGTTCAATCCGCCAATGACCTTGGCGACGGCCTCCGTTTGATAGCGGTGGAAGAAAAAAAGCGGAGCAAAAACATCCTCCAAGGCGGAATTCGGTTCCCCTTCCCGAATATTGTCTATGGAAAAATTATCCATGGCAACCTTCCTGACCTTCAGTACCTCATCCAGCTCTTCGGATGCGGTTTCGCCGTTGTCCCACAGATGGGCCAAAGCGTGCGCACCTCCTTCGGGCCGGGCGTCCTGGTCGGAAATGTAGCGCAGGCCATCTTCACGGGCCCGGTCTAAAATGGAATTCAAGGCTTCTTTCTCGTCAATTCCTTCCGGGAAATCGGAGTAGCTGTACGCCACCGTTACCTTATCCCACTCGCCGATACCGGTGTCGTAGGCTTCAGAAAAATCGATTTTGTTGCCTTTCAATCCGATTTGCGGATGCGGATAGTCCATCACCGAGGCCCGGCCGTCGGTACTGGCGGCGAAATTATGGGCAAAGCCCAAGGTGTGGCCGATTTCATGGGCGGATAGTTGACGGATACGCGCAAGAGCCAATTCCAACATGGGCTGATAATTGTCATCCCGCTCGGCGAAGGGCTTGTCCATCAGGGCTTGGGCAATCAGAAAATCCTGTCGGATGCGAAGGCTACCCAGACTGACGTGTCCCTTTATTATTTCGCCCGTACGCGGGTCGGTAACGCTGCTACCATAGCTCCATCCACGGGTGGACCGGTGTACCCATTGGATGACATTATAGCGAACATCCAAGGGGTCGGCATCGTCGGGAAGGATTTCCAGCCGGAACGCATTTTTATAGCCAATGGCCTCAAAAGCCTGGTCCCACCATTTGCCGCCATCCAAAAGGGCCGAGCGAATCGGTTCCGGAGTACCATTATCCAAATAGTAGATGATGGGTTCGACCGCTTCGCTGGTTTCAGCGGAAGGGTCTTTTTTCTCAAGGCGATGGCGGGTGACGAACCTTTTTATTAACGGTTCTTGAACGGGCGTGGAATAATCATAATAGGAAAAGGGATACGAACCACAGCGCGGGTCGAAATCCCGTTTTTTATAGCCATCGTCCGGCAATTCGATAAAGGAATGATGCTGGGCGACCGTCACGAGTTGAGGGTTGGGAGCAACGGATTGAATCCATTCCCCCTCGGCATCCCCTTCAAAAGTCAGGGTCACCTCGAACTCGATATTTTTGGGAAAAGCTTTGGTACGGTCCATAGCCATGGCGCTTTTATCCTTGTCCAGTTTATAGGTGCCTTGTTCGGATTTCTTGAGACGCTGGGTCACCCCGTGGGCATCCCGCATTAGAAAATCGCTGATGTCGATGATGTATTTTCCATCGGTTTCATCCTCGATTTTAAATCCTCCTAAAATGGACTTCGCAAAGGCCTGTTCAATGGACTTCTTCTCCAGTTCATTGTCCGTCAAAGCACGGAACTTCAGGTTCGGCTGCACCAAAAGCAACTTGTTTCCCGCTTTTTTGAAATAGACCACCTGTTCGTTGCCCAATTGGCCCCGATCCAACCCGATATCATTGCTGCCGATACCGCTGCTCAGGGAATAGACGTACAGAAATTCCTTCTCCAATTCATTGACTTCCAAATAGATTTTATCGGTCTTTTCGTCATATTGAAAATTAAAATATCCGGGGAATTTTTTGAAATCCTTGCTCTTCTCTGCGAACTGCGCCGTTAAAAACGTAGTTGAAATTAGCAACAAAAACAGTGGTAGTATTTGGTTCTTCATTCCTTGATATTGTAAGGTTTTTAGTTAATACATCCTGATTGGAAAACTTTAAAAGTAAGCTTTTCCATCCTTCTTTGGAAAGGGACTATTCTCAAAAATATTCCTTGATTTTTTTGGAAATATCAAGATAGAACCACGATTATTACCGAATGCATCCTTTTAAATCCCACGAAAACCAGTATCTTAAACTCCAAAATTAAGACTATATGGCCAACACCCAAAACCAGATTTTTTCATCATACCAACGAAATCCCGCTTTATTTGACGAAATTTTTGATACTGAAGGCAATCTCAAGCCGGTGTATTCCGAACTTTTCGATTTGTACGGCGAGCATTCCACCCAAGACTACGTTAAGTTAAACGAAAAGGCCAAGGCTTCTTTTTTCAATCAGGGCATTACCTTTCAGGTGTACGGTGAGAAAGAAACCAAGGAAAAGATTTTTCCATTCGACCTCTTCCCACGTATCATCGATACCAAGGAATGGGATATTATCGAACGTGGTGCCATTCAACGAAGTAAGGCGCTCAACCTTTTTCTGTGGGATATCTACCATGACAAGAACATCATCAAGCAGGGTATCGTGCCCATGGAACTCATCAGTTCGTCCGCCAATTATCTGGACCAAATGGTGGGCATCGACCCGCCGGGCGGCATCTACAACCATATTTCCGGCACGGACGTTATCAAGCATAAAGATGGACAATATTATGTTTTAGAGGATAATATCCGCTGTCCCTCAGGCGTCAGTTATGTTATTTGTAACCGTACCGCCCTCAAACGGGCACTCTTCGGAGTTTTCAACCATTATCAAACACATACGGTAACCAATTACGCGGAAAATCTGCTCGATTTACTGGAAACGGTGAAGCCCAAAGGTGTCGATGTACCCAACGTGGTGGTGATTACGCCCGGCATGTTCAACTCCGCCTTTTACGAACATTCTTACCTCGCCAAGACCATGGGCGTCGAACTGGTCGAAGGCCGGGACCTGTTCGTAGAAAATGATTTTGTCTACATGAAAACCATCCGTGGGCCAGAAAAGGTCGATGTTATCTATCGCCGAATCGACGATGCCTTTATCGATCCGCTGGAATTCAAACCGGATTCCTCCCTCGGCGTACCCGGACTTTTCGCCGCCTACAAAAAAGGGAACGTCACCTTGGCCAACGCTCCCGGAACTGGGGTGGCCGACGACAAGGCGGTGTACACTTATATGCCCGAAATCATTAAATACTATTTGGATGAGGAACCCATTCTCAATAATGTCCACACCTATCATTGCAGCCGTCCCGATGAATTGAAATATGTGCTGGAGCACGTGCATGAACTGGTCATCAAACCGGTGGACGAGGCGGGAGGATATGGGATATCCATAGGTAACCGCCTGTCGAAAGAGGAAATAGAAACGGTCAAAAAGCAGTTGAAGGAAAGTCCGCGGAAATATGTGGCCCAGCCGATACTTTCGTTGTCCGTGCATCCTACCTATATTGAGGATAGTGAATCGTTCGAGCAGCGCCACGTCGATCTCCGTACTTTCACCGTTTTGGGTAAGGATAGGGAGTTCGTACTGAAAGGCGGATTGACCCGGGTGGCGTTGAAAAAGGGAAACCTCATCGTCAATTCCTCCCAAGGGGGCGGTTCTAAGGATACCTGGGTGCTTAAAGATTGATT
>JBAUIP010000421.1:0-7460 GCA_049683055.1 Pricia sp. | reverse complement strand
GGGAAACTGCGGGAAAGATAGGAATTATTCACCGGAAACGACACTGGTTTCGTTGAAGCGTTGCAGCCCCTGTAATAGCCAATCGCGGTAAGTATCCCGATCCGTATATTGTACCGCTTGATTAAGTACCTCGAGGTTTGGCGAAAGTAACACGTAGTAAGGTTGCGAGGCCGCATTAAAGTTGATGCTCTGAAAAGTACCCCATTTTTGCCCTATCGTCTCGATGGATTTCACCCGGCCGGATTCATATTTGTAATCGAACTGCTCAGCTTCGGGAAGTTCCTTACGGTCGTCGATGTACAGGGAAATAAGGACGAATTCATCTTTTAAAATGGGATAGATATCGGCTTCGCTCCAGACATTTTCCTCCATTTTTCGACAGTTGACGCAGGCCCATCCGGTGAAGTCGAGCAAGATGGGCTTATCCACCTCTTTGGCGTGGGCCAGCCCTTCCTGAAAATCCTTATAGCATTCGATGCCAAGTGGACAGTCGCTCTCGGTCTCAAAAACACTATAAAAATGAGGGGGCGGAAAGCCACTTAGGAGTTTAAGGTCGGAAAAATTAAGCAGTCCGGATATCAGATAGATGGAAAATACGGCACTGACCAGTCCGATTCCTTTGCGGACCGGGGATAATTTGGATTTTGGCCCATCGTGGGGAAAACGAAGGATGCCGAAAAGGTAAAGCGTGAGGAGGATAAACAGTAGAATCCAGATACCGAGGAAGATTTCCCGCTTCAGTATATCCCAATTACCTACCATATCGGCGTTGGAGAGGAATTTCAGGGCCAATGCCAGTTCCAAAAAACCCAAGACCACCTTGACCGTATTCATCCATCCCCCGGATTTCGGTAGGGAATTCAACCAAGCCGGAAACAAGGCGAAAAGTGCGAACGGCAGGGCCAGCGCCACACCGAAACCGGTCATACCGGCACTTAGGTTGGTGGCCACATCGCCCTCGCCCAAAACGGTGCTTCCCAGTAGTCCGCCTAATATGGGACCCGTACACGAAAACGACACGATGGCCAGGGTCAGGGCCATAAAGAAAACCCCGATGCCCCCGCCCACCTTGGCGGAGGCGGCATCCATACGGTTGGCCCATGAACTGGGCAGGGTCAGTTCGTAGTAGCCAAAAAAAGAAAAGGCGAAAAAGACAAAGACCAAGAAAAAGGCTATATTCAGCCAAATATTGGTCGCTATCGTATTAAGAATCTGGGAGTCGACGGAATCGAACAGATGAAACGGTAGACTGAGCAGAAAATAAATCAAGACGATAAAAAATCCATAGAGCAGGGCATTGGCGATGCCTTTGGACTTCTTTTCGGAATGTTTTGTAAAAAAGGATACCGTCAGGGGAATCATCGGAAAGACACAGGGGGTCAAAAGAGCGATTAGTCCGCCTAAAAATCCGAGCCCGAAAATCACCCACAAACCGGAACCAGATTCCAAGGCTTCCCCGGCGGTGTTCAGCCGCTCTCGATTTTTCAAGTCCAGTTGCAGGGCTGAGCCCATAGCCAGGCTTTTTTCGTCCAGTGCTTTTTCGGGAGCGACCGCCTGTTCGCCATTCAGTGGGAAGCTGAACCGATGGTCGGCGGGAATACAGACTTCCTTGCAAATTTGATAGGACAGGTCGACATCAATTTGGTTGATTTCAGGATTAAGAAGTTTGATTTTTTGGATGAATACCACATCTTCCTTGAAAAAAGTCTCGTCGACCTCAAAGACATCGCTGTACTCCGTAATGGTTTCGCTTTCGGTGGTTTCCCCGATTAGTTCATAGTTTTCCCCTGCATTTTGAAAAGTTAACTTAGCGGGCAGCGCGCCGCCCTCGTCCGTATTTTGGGAATACAAATGCCAGCCTTCATGAATGTCCCCATTCATGACTAGCTCGTATTCCGTATCCGAGATTTGACGGAATTCCTGTGACCATTTTACGGGGTTGGAATCATCCTGAGAAAAAATAGGAAAAAAACTGAAAAAAAGAACTATATGTAACGTTATATGCTTCATTGATTTAAATAAAAAATGGTCTAGGTGCTGTCATATTTTTTCAAAGATTTAGATCCAAATCGGTCAAATTTTATGCCTTCAAATCTATTTCAAGTCTCCAACTCAAACTTTAGAATATTCTGTGTGTTATCCAATACTTTAAACCGCTCGTCGGCACGTCGGCCAATCACCCAAACTACGGCATCTTTAGAACAGAGCAACCATTGCCTTTCCTTCGCCAGCACATCCACTTTTTCATCCTTAAAAAACTTGGAGAGCTTTTTCTTGCCTTGCATCCCCAAAGGATAAAAATAGTCGCCATTTTCCCATTTTCTTAAGGTTAAAGGATACTTTAACGCTTTTTGGGACACGTAAAGTATGTGGGCGCCGGTTTCGCCGATGACGTCCACTTCGGAAATTTTGATTTTGAGCGGGGTTTTGACATTACGTTGGCCTTCCTCTATTGAGAATTCTTTTGTTTTGTCCATTCCGGCACTAGGCCACGGCGGCGTATTCCTCTTTGAATCCAGTGTATTTGGTATTGATGGAAGTGTATTCAGTGCTGATGGCAGTGCGTCCGATTCTAAAGGCATTGTACTGGCAGCGGTAGGAATTTCCGTCAACAAAAGATAATCCCGATCCTTGATCAAACGGTGGGTTTTCGAGCGGACTTCCTTACCGCTCATGGCGTGAAGCAAGTTTTCTACATCGTTCCATTCCGTAAAGCCGTATTCGCCGAACAGTCCGTATAAATAGCCCTGCAAAGGCGACAAGGCGAGAAGTTTCGCGATGGGAATTCTTACGACTCGGCCGGAATCTGTCGAAAAACCGGTTTTTGATGAAGAACCGGAATCCGATGAGAGACCAGTCTCCGATGAATAACCGTAATCCGTCGAAAAACCGGTATCATTCGAAGAACCGATATCCATCAAAAACAGTGTACTTTTAATATTTTTAAGCCGGTCGTCCGCGATACTGGCAGTTTGGGACAAAAAGTGCTGTGTTTCCCCAAATTTGTTCAAGAAATCGGGGTTCAGCTCCTTCAAGAGCGGCACAATTTTGTGCCGGATGTTATTTCTAAGATATTTGGTTTCCACATTGCTATTATCTTCACGCCATTCGATATTTTCGGCTTGGGCATAGGCTGTAATCTGCGCTCTGGAAAAGGCCAATAAGGGCCGGGCTATCGTATCCGTTTTTTCAGGGATTCCGATTAGGCCTTCGATGCCCGTTCCACGGGATAGGTTAATGAGAAAGGTCTCCAGATTATCGTCCGCATGGTGTGCGGTAACCAAGATTTCGTAGCCGTATTCCCGCATAATCTTGTTGAACCAAGTGTACCGAAGCTCCCTAGCAGCCATTTGTACCGATACTTTATGTTCTTTAGCGTAAGTTTCTGTTTCAAAATCATTTATGAAAAATTCTTTACGGATTTTGACCGCTTGCTCTTCCACAAATTTACTATCGGCATCACTTTCTTCCCCGCGCAGTTGAAAATTACAATGGGCGGTGGCGAAATCCATGTCGCTGCGGGTGCATAGGTCGGTCAGAACCATACTGTCGATACCTCCGCTACTGGCCAGCAGAAACCGGCTTTGCAGCAATTCGGGAAAATTGTTTTTAATATGGGACCGAAAGGCTTCTAACACAGGGCAAAGTTATAAAAGTTATCGAGCAATCGGGTTCAGACAATACTATGAATTCTAGGGTTTAAAATCAATGGCATCGAAGATTGAGTGATTGAATTCGTTATACTTTTTGTTTGGAACCGAGAATCTCAGCCTTTGTGACCTGATAAAGACTTTTCTATAGCTATGGTGCGACAAAACGGCAAAATATAAGTTGCAACATGTGAGATTGGCAGGTAAAGGAAAAAGTTTAAACGGGTTCATTAAGTAACGGGACTCGATCCCGCTTCCAAAACTTCGCGCATAGCTTTCGCCTTCAAAAGGCATTCCTCATACTCCCTTTCAGGGACGGATTTGGCGGTAATCGCGCTACCAACGGCATAAGAGACATATTTCTCCGAGGCATTGTATAGAATACTGCGGATGACCACGTTGAAATCGAAATCCCCTTCGGGTGTGAAATAGCCGACGGCCCCGCTGTACAGCCCGCGTTTAAAGGACTCCAGCTTTTCGATAATCTTCATGGCGGAAATCTTGGGCGCGCCTGTCATACTACCCATGGGAAAGGTTTGCTGTATGATTTTTATTGGATTCGCATCCTCTGGAACCTCCGCCGTAACGGTCGAAATCATTTGATGTACCTGTTCGAAGGAGTAGATACCGCACAGTTCCTCCACTTGAACGCTTCCCCTGATGGCGCTTTTGGACAAGTCGTTACGTACCAGGTCTACAATCATGACGTTTTCGGCCCGCTCCTTGACATCCTCTATCAGGGCGGAACGCAAGGCGGCGTCCTCCGAACTTTCCTGCGAACGTCCGGCAGTTCCCTTGATGGGTTGCGAGATAATTTTATTTCCCCTTTTGCATAAATAGCGTTCCGGAGAGGCGGATAACAGGAATGTATCCCCCAGTTTTAGATAGCTCGCGAAGGGTGCCTTTGAAATAGCGTTCAATTTAAGGTAGGTACCCATCGGGTCAATTTGGGTGTTTTCAGCATAAAATTCTTGGCAAAAATTGGCCTCGTATACGTCCCCGCGGTGAATATGGGCTAGCAGTTGCCGGACTCTGGCGAAATATTCATCCTTGAAAATCCGTAGTTTGATGCGGATGTCCTCCCTGCCTTGGCCTACTCTCTTATTTGGAATAGAACTATCCTTTTTGTCATCGTCGATCCGCCCCTCCATTTCCAAAATCTCTTCAAAATCGGTTTTGATTTCATCCTCGACTAGGTTCAGATAAAGAAAATCGACAGTCGTGCCTACGATACGAACAATCTTTTTGGGCCGGAAAAAATACAGGTCGGGAAAATGAAGTCCGTCGAAATTATTTGAGGACAAGGGCTCAACGTCATTTTTAAGGTCGTAACCCAAGTACCCGAAAATCCAGTCCCCAGACCCGGCTCGGTACTCGGCCAAGTCGGTAAATGCATTGTGGTAATCGGTAATCAGTGAAGTGAGTCCATCCACCGCCAGCAGGGCATCGAAGGCACCATACCTGTCACTATGTCCGTTACTGTCCAACCAGGCCACCTCATCGAATTTTTGCGCCCATACCAATAGATTGCGCTGAAATTTGGGAACATCGGAAACCGTAAAGGAGGTCTTTCTGCGCAAGGAAGGAGGTTTAGCACACTGCATTTCGGCGAAAATATATCAAATACCTGTGAAATGGGCGAATTTTAGTTAATTTTGCGGATTGAAACGTCCAAACATGCTGTTATTTAAGTATATAGCGTGCAGATTGGGCTCAAAATATTCGGTCAAAATTATATTAATGACCAATAATATAGCTTGGTCGTAAGGGCGATATACCAATATTTCAAGACATATACTGTCAATTAAGAAAGTGGACAACAAGACCAAAAGACTCTATTTTATCGACGCCATGCGCGCGTGGGCAATTCTCATGATGCTGCAAGGGCATTTTGTGGATGGCCTCCTGGAAATGGAGTTCCGCGATGGTTCCAATCCTTTTTACGCCGTTTGGGCTTATTTTAGAGGGATGACGGCGCCCATCTTTTTCACCGTATCGGGTTTTATTTTTACCTATTTGCTGGTCCGCGGGGAGAAAAAGGGAATTAATAATCCCCGGGTGAAAAAGGGAATCAAACGCGGATTGGAACTCCTTTTTATCGGATACCTGCTCCGGATGAACCTGTTCGGATTGCTACAGGGTGAAATCTATGACTCCTTTTACTTGGTGGATGTACTGCATTGCATTGGCCTTTCCATTTTGGGACTGATTGGAATCTACTTGATGGCCCAAAAGCGTGGCAAGGCCTTTTTTCCACTGGCTCTACTCGTTATGACCATTGGCCTGTTCCTTTTTGAGCCAATCTATAAAACATGGAGCTTTGCGGCGCTGCCGGATGCCTTTGCCAATTACCTGACAAAGTCGAACGGATCGATCTTCACCATTTTCCCTTGGTTCGGCTACGCGGCCTTTGGAGGGTTCCTTTCGCTGCTTTTTACCCGGTTCAAGAATTTCAAATACTTGTATCCAACCGCCATTGCCCTTTCGTTGGTCGGAGGACTGGGATTGATTTTCGGCTCTTCGGACCTCTTTTTGGAACTTTCGAGAGCTACAGGAATACAGCTGTTCGCGGATATTTTCTTTAACAATTACCTATTTATACGCTTGGGAGACGTGCTCTTGGCCTTCGCCGTTTTCATGCTTTTTCGCGCTTGGATGCACAACAGCGCGGTGCTAAAAATCGGACAAAGCACCCTTTCTATTTATGTGGTACATTTTATGATACTCTACGGAAGTATTACCGGATTGGGCCTCTATCGGTTCTTGCAGCATTCCCTCTCCCCAGCCCTGGCCATTTTCGGAGCTTTGGCATTCATGGTCCTATGCACCTATATAGCCTTGCAGTATGAAAAACATAAGGTTGCTATCAAGCTAAGCCTGGCTACGGCCGGAAAATACGCTTTGGTACAATCTGAGGTTATTGCCGTAAACGGTCTGGAATTTATAAAGGA
Source organism: Pricia sp. (assembly GCA_049683055.1). Lineage (GTDB taxonomy): Bacteria > Bacteroidota > Bacteroidia > Flavobacteriales > Flavobacteriaceae > Pricia. The sequence goes on along the minus strand of JBAUIP010000421.1, from coordinate 859 downwards.
CCAGTTCTACAAATTATTACGTCGCATCGGCCTTGTAAAGAACTAAATTGGGTAGTGGATGGTTCTTCATCTTTATCTATCTTAGTACGAAATTAACTTCAAGATGGCCGATACGAACTACAATCCAATACAAGTCGATTTAAAAACGGACCAACGCTACTCTTGGTGCACTTGCAGCTTTAGCGAAAACCAACCTTTTTGCGATGGCTCCCACCGCTCCAAAAAAGCGACACCGCCCATGGTGTTCGAAGTAGAGGAAGACCGTGAAGCTTGGCTTTGCACCTGCAAACAGACTAGTACCCCGCCCTATTGCGACGGGTCTCACAAAAAAGGCTGACCCGGAAACAACAGGTCATAAAAAACCCGCAGCAAAAAACTGCGGGTTGCAATCTCATATTGATTCTTAGTTTGGAACCGAAATTTTGGATTTCAGTACCTTATTCAGGTCCATGTCCGTAGCCTTCAATCATTAAACGTGCAAAGCCCGGTCGTCGGTAGCCGCCAATGCCGCCTCCTTCACCGCTTCCGCATAAGTCGGATGCGAGTGGCTCATACGGGCCACATCTTCTGCAGATGCCCGGAACTCCATAGCCGTAACGATTTCGGCAATCAAATCCGCACAACGCGCACCGATCATATGTGCCCCCAAAATCTCATCTGTTTTTTTGTCGGCAAGGATTTTCACGAATCCATCCAAATCCATACTTGCCCTAGAACGGCCCAAAGCGCGCATGGGGAACTGTCCGGTCTTGTATTCGACGCCCGCTTCCTTGAGTTCCTCTTCGGTCTTGCCTACAGCGGCGACTTCGGGCCAAGTGTAGACGACCCCGGGAATCAGATTGTAGTCGATATGGGGTTT
>JBAUIP010000420.1:0-2327 GCA_049683055.1 Pricia sp. | reverse complement strand
GGTAACAACATCCCGTTGGTGACCTGGGCAAACTTGATGATTTCGATGGGGCGGATACCGAGGGACAAAAACAGCACGCCCAAGACCAAGATGACCATCCAGACCGCCCGAAAACGCGTATCCTTCAAATCCGCTTTCCAGCCGAAACAACTTTTGGCGACATAGGCGGCGGCCAGGGGCGCGGTGATGGCCGAGGTGATTCCGGCGGCGAACAGTCCGATGCCCATAAAATAACGGGCCGTTTCCCCATACAGCGGTTCCAGACTTTGGGCCAAGTCCATTACGTTTCCGATATCCCCACCGGGAATGGCCGCCGCGGCGACGATGACCGCCATGGAGACTAGGCCGCCCAATACAATGGATACCACCGTATCGCGCCGGGCGGATTTCAGGTCGGATTCCGATTTCCATTTTTCGCTCACCAAGGCGGCGTGCAGAAAAAGGTTGTAGGGCACTACCGTCGTACCGACCAGGGCGATAATGGTCAAGAGACTGTCCTCGGGAGCGGAGGGTACGAAGAGTCCCGCCCCGATTTCCAGGATGTCAGGCCGGGTAAGAATGGCCGTGATGACGAAGGAAAGGCTCATGACCAGCACCAAGGCAATAAACACTTTCTCCAAGATTTTGTAATTGCCCAGATAAAGCAGGACAAACGCAAAACCTCCGATAACAAAAGGATAGACATCTTGATATACCGTACCAAAAACCGCCTCGAGACCCAGCACACCACCTCCGATATTACCACCCTCGTAGGCCGCATTGCCGATGACTATCGCTCCCAGAACAATGGCGATGACCAAGTTGCGTAGGGCGGCATTGGGGACTTCGTCCTTGATAACATCCGCCAATCCGCTTTGGGTGACGACCCCCAGGCGGGCAGCCATTTCCTGTAATACAATGGTCGCGATAATAGAAAGGGCCATTGCCCAGAGCAGCGCGTAGCCGAACTCCGCCCCCGCAAGGGAGCAGGCCGTCACCGTACCCGGCCCGATAAAGGCCGCCGCCACCAGTACTCCAGGACCTATTTTTTTGAACATCGCGTGAACTTACAAGACTATATCGGATTTCATTATTCGTGTCGAAAGGTACTCAAAATAGGCCAACGCTCCGGTCATTCAATTACTACCGTAGTTGGAAACAAGTTTGGCTTCAAAACGTTCGGCATCCCACTTCGGGCCGTCAGCTTCCTAGAATTGGCAGCGAGTATTTATCTTCGAATAAGCGCTCCCACTAACTCTCCCATCTGTACTCGCGCATCCTTCCATTCCAAAATATAAAAAACACTATCCCAAAAAGACATCCTAAAAAAATTCATCCCGAAACCCCTCCTACACCACAGTTTTAACATTTTGAAATACCGTTTATCTAAAAAATTGCAGTTCGTCTAAAACCGGGGTGCCGTACGTCGAGGGAATATACTATTCGCAAAAAAACTCGGTTATCTATAAGAATAGTATCACCCCTGAACCTGAATTAAATTGCCTACGACAATGACTTGCCTAGAATGCCAGAAATTACTCGGATACGCCGCCCACAAAGACTCCATGGATGCCTTTGGGGTCGAGCTCTGTGAAGTACACCAACGCCGCTTGGCCCGATTGATTGCGACCAAGGAGACCCCGCGCGAGGCGATCCAGCTCTACTACGGTCTGAGGGATGCGGGCGTGAAAGCGATGCTGGAATGGTGGGACGGCACCAAGTCCATCGACATCGCCATTTCACGGGTCAAACTGAACATCGAAATCGACACGGAATACCATATGATGACGCACGAACAGGCCATCAACGACCTAGAAGAGGCGATGCATTCCTTCAAAAACGGCTTTACGACCATTAGAATTCCGCATGTGCTCATAAAATATTATCTCAAAGAAACCGTTGTTAATATTCTTGGTATCATGGAAGGGCTTCGGGTACACCTGAAGGCCATCTAGTTCGGGGGCTCCCAAATTCCCCGAGCTTTTTATCGGCATGCCGGTTTCCTGGTCGAGAAGCCCAACTTAAAACCTACGCCCATGCCTACTTCAAAAAAAATCCTGACCGTTCCTTTACGAATTTCCATCACCGTACTGCTGTTGGGAATGCTGTTCCAAATTGCCGAATGGCCCTATGCCACGGAAATTATTTTGTTCGCGTTTTCTGCTATCGGACTGCTCTACCCCATTCGATTTTGGAAAAAACAGGAAAAGCGGTTCTTGGATTACATCAAACTAATTCTGGTCGTATTCTGGTCCGTCAACGGCATTTTCAGGGCTCTGGATTTCACCTACACCTTATTCTTTCAAGTCGTCATTGCCATTTCCTTTATCATTTGGATCATACTGGAA
>JBAUIP010000419.1:0-7278 GCA_049683055.1 Pricia sp. | reverse complement strand
ATTTCAAAAATGCCTCCGCCGCAGCCTGGGATGTCCTAAAAGACGGGGGCACTTCTTTGGATGCCGTCGAAACGGGCGTCAAAGTCGAGGAAGCGGATGCGGAGAACCAGACCGTCGGAATCGGCGGGCGGCCCGACCGGGACGGCAACGTCACCTTGGATGCCTGCATCATGGATAAAGACGGTAATTGTGGAGCGGTCTTGGCGATGCAGAACATCGTACACCCGGTTTCGGTTGCACGTAAAGTGATGGAGGAGACTCCCCATGTCATGCTGGCCGGCCAGGGCGCGGAACAGTTCGCTTATGAAATGGGATTCGAAAAAACGGACTTGCTCACCGAGCAATCTCGCCAAGAGTGGCAAGAATGGAAAAAGACTTCCAAATACAAACCCATCATCAACATCGAAAACCACGACACCATCGGGATGCTGGCCATCGACGCACAAGGTGATATTGCCGGCGCATGCACTACCAGTGGTATGGCCTACAAAATGGCGGGGCGCGTAGGAGACTCCCCCATCATCGGAGCGGGACTTTTTGTAGACAACGAAGTGGGCGGTGCCACTGCCACCGGAGTCGGCGAGGAAGTAGTGCGAACGGTCGGCAGTTTTCTGATCGTAGAGTTGATGCGGCAAGGCAAATCCCCTCAAGAAGCCTGCGAGGAAGGGGTAAAGCGCATCATCGCTAAAAACAAGGATAAACAAGATTTTCAAATCGGCTTTATCGCTATCAACAAAAAGGGGGAGACCGGCGGATATTGCATCCAACCGGGATTTACCTATCGTACTTATTCGGAAGAAGGTCATGTGAACAACCCATCCCAATCCTATATCGATGGATAATTTGGAACCCCTTATCGGTTCTATTAAATCATAAAACGAAGTCCGCAGCAAATTTTTGGGATTTCGAGATTCTTGTAACGCCAGGGCAATCGAAGAAACAAAACACATCAACTACTTAAATAAAATTACATGTCTCAAACAAACTCAGAACAAAAACGTCTTTTCTTACTTGACGCCTACGCCCTAATTTTTCGCGGATACTACGCCCTGATCAAAAACCCGCGCATCAATTCCAAGGGCATGGATACCTCGGCCATTATGGGTTTTATGAACAGTCTTTTCGATGTCATCAAACGTGAAAAACCCGACCATCTGGCTGTATGTTTTGATAAGGATGGGAGTGCCGAACGTACCGAACTCTATGCGGATTATAAGGCCAATCGCGACGAGACTCCCGACGCGATTCAGACCGCGATTCCTTGGATACAGAAAATTCTCAAGGCAATGCATATTCCCTGTATCGAGCTTTCTGGGCTTGAAGCCGATGATATAATCGGCACTTTGGCACAGCAGGCGGAAAAGGAAGATTATAAGGTTTTTATGGTGACTCCCGATAAGGATTTTGCGCAATTGGTGACCGAGAACATTTTTATGTACCGGCCCTCGCGGATGGGCAATGGTATAGAGATCTGGGGCATTCCCGAAGTAAAAAAACGCTTTGGGGTCGAACGGCCCGAACAGGTCATCGATTATTTGGGCATGATGGGCGATGCAAGCGACAACATTCCAGGGCTACCGGGTGTCGGCGACAAAACGGCCAAGAAGTTCATCAAGCAGTTCGACTCCCTTGAGGGATTGCTCGACAACACCGATAAGCTCAAGGGCAAAATGAAGGAAAAGGTCATCGATAACGCGGAACAAGGCAGGATGTCCAAAAAACTGGCCACAATCTGTGTCGATTGCGACGTCAAGTTCGATGCCACCAATTATGAGCTTTCCATGCCCGACAGCGAAAAAGTACAGGAAATTTTCGAAGAATTGGAATTCCGTCGTTTGAAGGACCAGTTTATCAAAATATTTTCCGGTGAGGACGACACCACCCAGGCCCAAGTGACAAGTACCCCGACTGCCAAGGCACAAGCGAAACAAGCCGGTGGCGGACAGTTTTCTTTGTTCGGTAGTGATCCGGGTACTGCGGGCGAGACCATCAAGGAACACAATAGCCGCAAGACCATTGAAGATGTATCCCACTCCTATCAGAGCGTCGCGCCCGGCATGGCCATGGAACTTTTCCTGAAAAATCTGATGAAACAGAAATCCGTTTGTTTCGATACGGAAACTACAGGACTCGATCCGCTGACCGCCGAACTGGTCGGTATCGCTTTTTCCTGGGAGGCCACCAAGGGATTTTATATCCCCTTTCCCGAAGACAAAGAGGAAGCACAGGAACTTATCGAGAAACTCCGCCCCTTCTTCGAATCGGAGGATATCGAGAAGGTCGGCCAAAACCTCAAGTATGATATTAAGGTATTGGACAAATACGACATCGAGGTCAAGGGACGCTTTTTCGACACCATGTTGGCACACTATCTCATCAATCCCGATATGCGGCATAATATGGATGTGCTCTCGGAAACCTATCTCAACTACACACCCGTATCCATCACTGAGCTCATCGGAAAAAAGGGAAAGAACCAGCGTAGCATGCGGGATATTCCCTTAGAAAAACAGACCGAATACGCGGTAGAGGATGCCGATATCACCTTCCAGCTCGCGCAACATTTCAGTCCCGAACTCGCCGAGGCCAAAACGGACAAGCTGTTCAACGACATCGAGATCCCACTGCTGCATGTTCTGGCGGATATGGAGCTGGAAGGCATCAATCTGGACAAGGAATTCCTGAACTCCCTATCCAAAGACCTTGACAACGACATTAAGCAACTGGAAGAAAGTATCTATAAGGAAGCTGGAGAGGAATTCAACATCGGATCGCCCAAACAGTTGGGAGAAATCCTATTCGACAAAATGAAACTGGTCGACAAACCGAAAAAGACCCGAACCGGACAATATTCCACCGCAGAGGATGTACTATCCTACCTCGCCAAAGACCACCAAATTATTCAGCAGGTTTTGGACTATCGCGGCTTGAGCAAACTGAAAAGCACTTATATCGATGCGCTTCCCGAACAGATCGAACCTTCCACCGGCAGGGTGCATACGGACTATATGCAGACCGTAGCGGCGACCGGCCGGTTGAGCAGTAACAATCCCAATTTGCAGAACATCCCCATCCGCACCGAGCGCGGGCGTCAGGTGAGAAAAGCCTTTATCCCGAGGGATGAGGACTACATCCTACTGGCAGCCGATTATTCCCAGATCGAGCTCCGAATTATCGCCGCTTTGAGCGAGGAGACCACCATGATCGAAGCCTTTAAAAATGGGGAGGATATCCACGCATCCACCGCATCCAAAGTATTCAATGTGGACATCGAAAAGGTCACCCGCGAACAGCGCAGCAATGCCAAAACCGTGAATTTCGGTATCATTTACGGGGTATCCGCCTTTGGCCTTAGCAACCAAACCGATCTCAGCCGGTCGGAATCCAAAGAACTGATCGAGACCTATTATAAGACCTATCCGAAGCTGCGGAACTATATGAACGATCAGGTCGATTTCGCCCGGGAGCACGGCTACGTCCAGACCGTTCTGGGAAGGCGTCGTTACCTGAAAGACATCAACGCAAGCAATCAAGTCGTACGCGGTGCCGCAGAACGCAATGCCGTCAACGCCCCGATTCAGGGCAGTGCCGCCGACATCATCAAGATTGCGATGATCAGCATCCATAAGAAATTGTCCGAAGGTGGCTACAAAAGCAAGATGCTATTGCAGGTACACGATGAACTGGTATTCGACATCCACAAATCAGAGCTGGACGAGCTCAAACCGATCATTAAATCCGAAATGGAGAATGCCTACGAGCTCGATGTGCCCTTGGATGTAGAACTGGGCACGGGTGAAAATTGGTTGGAGGCGCATTGATATACAAAATCCTGCAGTTCACAACATTTCTTTTCCAAACGTCGGTAATCGGAATACTTTTATCCTAAAATCCGTTCCCATCGGGAGCTAGTTATGAAAAAGTATCTCAGTTTTATTCTTCTATTGGTAATCGTTGGCGTTGGTAACGCACAATCCGGTACTGCCAAGCTTGAGCTGCCTGCCAAGACCGAAGTGCCCGCGAAGGCCAAGGTTAAAATCTTTCCGAACCCTGCTACCAACGTAGTAAACGTTCTCGGCCTAAAGAATGCTGCGAAGGCCGACATTTCCGTACTTGATATATACGGTAATACGTTGTTGAACTTTCAGTGGGCCATCAGGAGGAACGCCTTGAACATTCCGATTTCCGAACTCGGATCCGGTGCGTATATCATCCACATCCATTCGGAGGTAGAGCACATCCGGACAAAATTCTACAAGAAGTAGTTTCGGGCTTCTGAGTTTCCATTCTTAAAGCCGTCGTTTATTGCCTTGATATCATTCGGGGCAAAATTGTTGTGCAATCCTACTAAATCCTCAAAAATATTCGCAGTTTGCGGTTTGTAATTTATATTTATTAGTGTACATTTGCAGCCCGTTTTACGGGATATAAACATTCAATTAAAAAGTAACCGCAGTGGATACATTAAGTTATAAAACCGTTTCGGCCAACAAATCGACCGTTGACAAGCAATGGCTTTTGGTCGATGCCGAAGGGGAAACCTTGGGTCGCATGGCCTCGAAAGTTGCCAAAATGCTCAGGGGAAAGCACAAACCGAGTTTTACGCCCCATGTCGATTGTGGTGACAACGTTATCGTCATCAATGCCGAGAAAGTGAACCTGTCCGGAAACAAATGGGACGATAAAATGTATTTGCGCTACACGGGCTATCCCGGTGGACAACGCTCGAGAACGGCCAGACAGATTTTGGAAAAACACCCCGAACGTATCGTAGAAAAAGCGGTTAAGGGGATGCTTCCCAAAAACAAATTAGGCGCCGAGCTTTTCAGAAACCTTAAGGTCGTTGTAGGGACGGAACACGAGCATAAAGCACAAAAACCGACGGTTGTCAACTTAAAAGAATTCAAATAATGGAGACCATTCACAAAATCGGAAGAAGAAAAACCGCCGTCGCCAGAGTCTACGTAACCGAAGGCAAAGGAAATATCACGGTCAATCAAAAGGATCTGGGCGACTATTTCTCTACAGCAATGCTGCAGTACAAGGTTCGGCAGCCTTTCACCTTGACCGGTAGCGATGATACCTACGACGTTAAAGTCAACGTTTATGGTGGTGGAATTACAGGGCAGGCGGAAGCTATCCGTTTGGCCTTATCGAGGGTGATGTGTGAGGTGGATGTAGAAAACAGATCGGTTTTGAAGCCGGAAGGACTTTTGACCCGTGACCCTAGAATGGTGGAACGTAAGAAGTTCGGTCAGAAGAAGGCCCGTAAGAAATTCCAGTTCTCCAAGCGTTAATTTTAGGATTTTACGGCGTCCATCTTCAGATATGTTGAGGATGGATGTCGCATTTATATATTTTTAACCAAGTTCATTGAAAGTTCGTTTTCCGATTTTTTTCGGGATGCGGATAAATTAAAAACATCTTTTGCAACAAAGGATGTTTCCGGTAGGGACCGGCATTTTGGTCGGCCCGCCCTTAGTTTAGCATCTAAATGCCAGAGGCTTCCCCTTGATTTATGGGATACCGCTCCGGCATTGCCTATTCAACAGAACGTAAACTAAATTGAAAATGAAAGTCGAAGTAAAAGAATTATTGGACGCAGGTGTGCATTTTGGCCACCTCACACGAAAGTGGAACCCGAACATGGCTCCTTATATCTACATGGAGCGCAACGGGATACACGTTATCAACCTTTACAAAACGGTAGCAAAACTAGACGAAGCCAACGAGGCCCTCAAGAAAATTGCTGCATCCGGACGAAAAATTCTATTCGTCGCTACTAAGAAACAGGCCAAGGACATTGTAGCCGAAAAAGTAGCGAACGTTAATATGCCCTATATCACCGAAAGGTGGCCCGGTGGTATGTTGACCAATTTCGTTACCATTAGAAAGGCGGTCAAAAAAATGGCATCCATCGACCGGATGAAAAAGGACGGTACTTTTGATACACTTTCCAAAAAAGAACGTTTACAGGTAAATCGCCTTCGTGCCAAGCTGGAGAAAAACTTAGGTTCCATCTCCGAAATGAGTCGCTTGCCCGGTGCCATTTTCATCGTGGATACCATGCGTGAGCATATCGCCGTAAAGGAAGCACAAAAACTGAATATCCCCATTTTTGCAATGGTCGATACCAATTCAGACCCACGGGATGTCGATTATCTTATTCCTTCGAACGACGACGCCTCCAAATCAATTGACATCATTATGACATCGGTCACCGATGCGGTAGCTGAAGGTCTATCCGAAAGGAAGTCCGATGGGAGCGATGAGGACCAAGAGGGCGGCGGCGAAACCAAAAAGAAGAAAAAGAAAAGGGTAGAGCGAAAGGATGCCGTCGTTGAAAAAGCGCCCAAAGTGGCCAAAAAGGCTAAAAAGGAAGAGCCAGTTGAAAAACCCGGTTTGGTAAAAGAAGACGGTACCAACGAACTCGACGAAGCACCTGTCGTGAAAGAAGGTACCAAAAAGCCGAAACCTACTCCGGAAACCGCTGAAACCAAAGCACCTCCCGTTATCGGTAAAGTGCCCAAGGTAGAAACCGATGCGGAAGCCTTGGAAAAGAACACTAAGACAGAGGCATCTTCCGAAGAAAGCAAGTCCGATGCCAAGGCTGGAACTAAAGAAGAAAAACCAGAAGCCAAAGAGGCTAAGACCGAAGCGAAAAAATCCGATGACGACCTTACCAAGATCGAAGGTATCGGTCCCAAAGCGGCAGAAGCCCTAGAAGCGGCCGGATTGGGAACTTACTCCAAAATGGCCAATGCCGATGCGGATAAAATCAAGGAGATATTGACCGAGGCCAGTTCAAATATGGCCCATCTGGATCCCTCCTCATGGCCCAAGCAGGCTAAATTGGCCGCCGCTGGAAAATGGGACGAGCTTCAGGAATGGCAAGACAAGGCCAAAGGAGGCGTTGAGTAAACCTTTGAGGTTATAAGACTAAGGTAGATTTTCGTTGAATTTCATGCCGGGGCCTTAGACATTATTCAGACCGGCCCAAATGAAACGAAGCAATCGGATAAATAAATCATAGATTCCCGCCGAATTTTGTGCTGAGCGCAGTCGAATTGCGGGAATAAAATAAAAGTATAGCATTATGGCAAAGATTACAGCCGCAGAAGTAAATAAATTAAGAAAGACTACGGGAGCAGGAATGATGGACTGCAAAAAAGCCTTGGTCGAAGCCGATGGCGATTTTGATAAGGCCATCGAAATACTCCGTAAGAAAGGACAGAAAGTAGCCGCTAAAAGGGCCGACCGCGACTCTTCCGAGGGTGC
>JBAUIP010000418.1:0-2545 GCA_049683055.1 Pricia sp. | reverse complement strand
GTATAGGCATATGGCAAGAAGATGACGACATCGCCAATTCTTGGATGCCTGATGCACAGCCGGGGGATATAAAGGTAGAAGACGTAAACGGTGACGGACAGTTGGATGAAGAGGATCAGGTCATAATATCACAAGATCCCGATTGGCGCGGAACCTTCTCCCTCAATGTCGATTACAAGGGCCTCGACTTTGCCATGTACGTAATGACCGTACAAGGTGTTACCAGAGAGAATGTCTATCTGAACAATTATAATAATGGAGGGACTTTGAGGGGCGACCGTAACCAAATTGCGGTCGATTATTGGCTGCCTGAAAATCCCACTGGCAATTTTCCCCGTCCAACGGAAGGCAACGACCCTGACTTTGCCACGACCATAGGTTTTCAAGATGCCTCCTATGTTCGTCTACAGAATGTGACTTTAGGGTATACACTGCCCGATACTTTTGCTTCCAAAATCAATTTGAGCAGGGCCCGGATATATTTGACTGGAAACAACTTGATTACAAAGACCGACTACCTTTCGTATAGCCCCGAGGTGAACCCTCAGAGTTACCCTGAAGCGGCCGTGGTGGTTATGGGGTTACAAATTGATTTCTAAGAATTGGTTATTTACCAAAAAAGTCCAAAAAAACTTAAAGCAGAATCCTTTTCAACATGCTTTACATAAAACAGATACCATGAAAAAAATAAAATATATACTGCCCATAGCTTTAGGGGTTCTCTTTCTGGGCGTTTCGTGCTCGGACTTCTTGGAAGAAGAAATAGAGGATGCCGTGAACATTAATTATTTATATACTACAGCTGACGGATTAGAATCCGGTATTGTCGGATTGTACAATCTCCAACGTGACCATATCTGGACAAATGATAAGGGTGGTCTTTTCCTCTATACGTCCCACGATTTGGCCCAAGTCAGAACTTATAATGATGCACAAGTATATGGAACGGAATACAACCCGCTCCGTTTCCCAAATAATCTATGGGAGGAAAATTATCGGATTATTGATAGAGCTAATGCCTTAATCCAAAATGCCCCGGAGGTCGAAATGGATACTGATGAGCGAAATAACATTTTAGCACAGGCCAGATACTTTCGGGCCCAAGCGCATTTCGATTTAATCAGATATTATCAAAACATCCTTTTGGACACTACGGCAACCACCCCTGAAAACGCTTTTGAAGACGTGGAGTATAAACCAGCGAACCCGGAGGACGTTTATAATTTAATCGATACCGATCTTGATTTTGCCATCGCCCAACTTCCGTATGACGTAGCACCGGGCAGGGCAGGGCAAGGAATTGCCCGTATGATTCGGGCCGAAAGTGCCATGTGGCAGCAAGATTGGGCAGAAGCTGCCGCGCAATGTGATGCCATTATCGAAAACGGTAATTATAATTTAGTAGGTATTTCACAGGTCTTTGCGCAAAATGTCAATCACAGTGAGGCCATCTATACACGGCAATATGATGAACTGTCCGGGGGCTCGGAAAGCCTAGGCGGCGGTGCCGCCCATAGTATGGCAGGCTATTTTGTCAATAGGTATTATGAGATGTCCTCAGAAATGGTAGCCGATGCCGCATTGGGCGGAAATACCTTTTCTTGGACAGTGCCGAACGATTATCTAAAATCTTTATTTGACGCAGAAAATGATCAACGCCTGCAATTTTACTTTTGGCCTCAGACTTTCGACATGTCTTATATCGTGAACAATCCTGATTCGCCCAATTTCGGCCAGCCATTGGCAGAGAGTGAATATCCTGATAATTATAGGCAATATCATTGGAGCCTGAAGAAGTACTTTGATTTGGAAAAGCCCGTTCGAACCACCCAAGGTTACAAAGATATTATCGTCTATCGTTTGGCCGAAACCTATCTTCTAGGAGCCGAGGCACACTGGAGAAACACCGGTAACGGGATGGATGCAAAGGCTATGGAATATATGGGCTTGGTTCGTGAGAGAGCTGGTCTTGAGAACGTATCCAGCATCGATCAACGAACGATTCTTGATGAAAGGGCAAGGGAACTGAGCTTTGAAAACCACCGCTGGTTTACTTTAAAGCGCATGGGGGTGCTTGTCGAACAGGTAAATCAACATCTGGTCGTAGGGTCGAATTCCGGAAATCTAGAACCTCGCCAAATGGAACCGTATATGGTAAACTTACCGATTCCTCAAAACCAGATCGATCTTTTGGTTACGTTTCCCCAGAACGAAGGCTATTAAGATTGTGACTAATCCTGAATAAATACGTAAGGCAAATTATAGCCTTTCAAATTACGGCCCTAACGCATGTTAATTATGCTAATGACATGACGCTCTTGGCCATAAGAAGTACTGCCAAATTCAAAGTATAGAACATAGCTTTTCCAACAATAGAGTATGAACCTAAATATAACCCTTTCGACTTTTTCGGTAATTGCAATTTGCATTTCGTCCGTTTGTTTTTCACAACAACTGAAGCCCCATCCAGTGCCTGATGAATTCATATCTGACCAATATCAGGTTGAGGTCAACGGACTTCCGGTACAGGTGTTTCAGGCCAGCC
>JBAUIP010000417.1:0-2103 GCA_049683055.1 Pricia sp. | reverse complement strand
AGGAAAGCCTGGAGGAAATCAACGAGGCCGTCGACGAGGTCGAGGTACAACGTATCATGGAAGAAATTGGGTACGATCGCGCCCAACACGAAGCGCCCCAAGGGGATAAACTGGTCGCTTATTTTACGGGCGATTCCAATATTTCCGTAAAGGAGTTGCAGGGATTTTTGTCCAAAAAACTGCCGGCCTACATGGTTCCCATTGTCTTCAAACATCTCGAAGATATACCACTGACCCCGAACGGCAAGGTCGATAAAAAGGCCCTGCAGCATCTGAACGGCCTACAATTGGCCATGGATACACCCTACGTCGCGCCCCGAAACGATATTGAGGCATTGCTCGAAGGCATTTGGAAAGAAGTATTGCAACTCGAAAAAATAGGGATACACGATGATTTTATCGCCCTTGGAGGCCATTCCCTCGCGGCCATACGAGCAACGGCCCGAATCAACGAAGGAATAGAAACGGATTTTCCGTTGAACAAAATCTTTGAATTCCCGACCATTGCCGAATATGCATTCTATATCGAACAAACCTTGACCGAACTCTTAAAGGTGTGAGACCTTCGGAAAAAAATACCCGTACATAACTCTCGAAGTATGAAACGAAATACGGATAAAAGCTTTAAGCGGTCCCTGGCCAAATGCTTGGCATTTCTCATGGGTGTCTGCTATCTGGCGAATCCGTTACACGAACAGATTCGTACCGTTTTCCATGAGATTTCGCATATGTTGGAGGCGCCGGACACCTTCTTGTCCCACCATTCTATTGTAACCGATCATGACCATAAAACACATCACGACCACGGGATGCATCCCGAATACGAAGCACATCAAGACCAACACCGTTTATCGGTCAACGACCACGAGCACTCCTTTTTAGATCTGTTGGATTCCGTCCTGAAAGCGTCCGACGAGGACCATCCTGAAGATGATTCCTTACTTAGCTCCTTTACTTTTGATAAGCACATCAACCCTCAAGAGCATCCTATTCCTCCAATGTTCCCTTCGCATTTTTCCCAAAACACTTCCGTAGCAGAGCAAAAGACCAAAATAGGATATAATTTAGTTTTAGAAGAACCCCCGCGACTTCCCTTTCCATCCCTTTAAAAAATCCTATTTAATCCATCACCACCGTTCCGGAATTGTAACGGTACGTTCGGTATGGATTTCATTGTACATCTAAAACATTCTAAATGAAAAAGCATATCCTATTCATAATTATCTTTATCGCCTGCGGTAGTCTGTACGCCCATGAACTCACCGGTACGGTCACCGCCGAGAACGGCAAGGCCCTCGAGGGGGTCGGCGTCTATAACAAAACGACGGGTGGATACACGTATACCAATGTATCCGGTTATTTTGAACTAGACGATATATCCGAAGGTGATATCATCCAATTTTATAGCCTCGGTTATAAGAACCAACAATTGACCGTGGCCCAAAACCAACTTGACGGCACGGTTAATATCGTGATGGTAGAATCGGCCGTAGCGCTGGACCAAGTGGTACTGGTCTCCAAAGTCAACGCCTTGAGCAATTTTGTCAATGTCGACGTCAAGACCAATCCCGTGAAATCATCCCAGGAAATCCTGCGCAAGGTACCCGGATTGATTATCGGCCAACACGCCGGGGGCGGTAAGGCGGAGCAGATTTTCTTGCGTGGGTTCGACATCGACCATGGTACCGATATCGCAATCAGTGTCGATGGGCTTCCCATCAATATGGTCTCCCATGCGCACGGGCAGGGCTACGCCGATATGCACTTTATCATTCCCGAGACCATTGACAATCTCGATTTTGGAAAGGGGCCCTATTACGCCAACCACGGCAATTTCAATACCGCGGGCTATATCGACCTGAAATTAAAAAAGACCATTCCCGAGAATCAGGTGTCCGTGGAAGCGGGACAGTTCAACACCCTGCGCACCCTGGGTATGTTCAAGGTGACCGAGGGCGATTATAGCAACGCTTACTTGGCTTCGGAGCTACTGCTTACCGACGGTGCCTTTGTCTCGCCCCAAAATTTCAATCGTATCAATTTGATGGGGCGTTACAATTTCAATAATCGCGAGGACCAAGACCTGAGCATCACGCTTTCGCA
>JBAUIP010000416.1:0-9138 GCA_049683055.1 Pricia sp. | reverse complement strand
ATATAACGGCATGCACGCTTCCGTGGATAAGAGTTTGTGTAGATGGATGCGCCTTGTGTACAATCGGCAAGAAATGGGTCGGGAATGGCCTTTCTCTAATTTGGGCCTATATTACAGGGCTTTGAAGCGTTAAACACTTGCGATATAGCTGCGTTTCGTCGATAAGACCTCTATTTTAACGAGTTACACCACGTTAATCCGTCGGTTCACAACAAATATTTACGGTTGACCGATTATGGGACTACATTCGGCCTGTATTTGAAATTTAGTGTTAGGTCCCATTGACTAAGAACTTAATCTCAAAGTTTGATTTTATTGACTGTTTAACCAAACTTTACAAACCTACTTGACACAAAAAGCCCCGACGGGACCGTCGGGGCTTTTGTTTTTAAGATATCGGAAGATTCTATGCACTACACCTAAAATGCGTAGTTGAGACCCAGCAGCCAATAGGTCTGCAATTCGTTGTCGGTATTGTCAAAGGTCGGCTGGGGTGTTGGCAAAGGATCCACATCTAGGGCATTCGCCAAAACCTCTTGATGGTTGCCCCGCAGACCGAACTCAAAACCGAGCCCAAAGCTCTTCCACAGCGTATAGCCCAAGGAGTTTACCCAAGTAAAATTCGACAAGTTGGAACTTTCATAGCTCTGAAAGGTCGAAAAATTGGATTTAAGGTTCAGCTTCCCGAATTTTCGGGTGTAGTCCACCAGTATCTTGGCACCGGCGGAAGATTCATAGACCGCGTCATTTTCGGCGAAAACGAAGTTATAGTTCAGCGGATGTACTACCACGACCAGATTTTCTAGGGGCGTCCAAGTGGCACCTACCCCTAAATCGAGATATCCGGGGTCGTTGAAATTGTTAATGACCGAGGTTCGGTATTCGCCCAGGGCTGAGATGGCGAACTTTTTGCTCAGCTTATATCCGTAAAGCGAAGAGAGGGTGAAGACATCGGTCGTGCCCTCGAAATCTTCGCTATCGGTCTCCACATCTTTATTGTCCAACTTTACCCATTGTAGGTTGGCGTTTCCGGAGTTCCTCCAAAAGAATTTTTCGCGGTCAAGATTGGCGAAGGCATTGACGGTCACTCCGATGTTCCCCGATGAGTTGTTCGGAACGTTCTGCAAGTACCAATTGTTAAAGTTCGAAAGGTTGGCTCCGAGGGTACCGAAGGCCCCTATTTTCCACCCGGGATAGGTGTCGATCTCTTTTTGCAGTGCATCGACCCGTCCCTGAATCGCATCGATGGAGTCATTTTTGGCAGCTTTTTCAGATTTAAGCTCTTCCAAAGTCTGTGCGGACCCTACGCAAAAGGTAAGAAAAGCCAAAGAGGCAAAGAGTAATTTTTTCATAGTCTATGTGTTGATGATTACAAATTTCTGTAGGCAAATGTATGAATTGTTAACAGGAAACTAACAAGGTTATCAACCGATTTTTTCGATTTATTACTAAAATTTCGGTCCTTATCAACAGCTATTTTTTCTTGAAGAGTGGTACGGAAGAGCAGGCCTCACCGTACATAAGGGACTTTACAATCGGTTGCAGCCTTTGGGTTATCAACAAATAGGCGTTCGGTGGCACCGGTCGGTTGCTGCACCCCTTTACGATGACCAGCTGGTCTTGGAATTCCGATAGGTCCAACTGCTCGATAACGGATTGATAAAGCGAAGTTTCGAGCTGCTCGAGATTGCCCTGTATCGTTTTTCGGGCGTGCGGCCGCAATTTGGTAGTAATCAACATGTAGGCCCAACCAGGCACGATGGCATCCGATGAGCAGTGCAGGGCGACGAACGCATCCTGATATTGGGTCCAATCATGCTGTTCGAGGTGGGTTCGGAATTCCTTTTCCTTGAGGATAAAGCCCTCGTGCAGCCAGTCTTTGATATCCAAAAGGATGCGCTGGCCTTGGAGATAATAGTCCTCTAAATTGAAGGTGACCAGTTTGCTTTGGGCGACCCGGTTTACAATGGAATCGGTTGGTTCAGACATTTTAGATTCGCTTTAGTTTAGCGGATTTTCGGAGTTCGGCGAACATTCTTTTTACAACATTCCAAGTTCCAGTTTGGCCTCCTCGCTCATCAGGTCTTGGCTCCAGGGCGGATCGAACGTGATTTCCACCTCGGCATCCTTGACCTCATCCAACGATTTTACTTTCTCCTCTACTTCCGCGGGCAGTGATTCGGCCACCGGACAGTTCGGGGAAGTAAGGGTCATCAAGATTTTCACTTCGCTATCCTCGTTGACGAAAACATCGTAAATCAATCCGAGTTCGTAAATGTCCACGGGAATCTCTGGGTCGTAGATGGTCTTCAGCACCTTGACGATGCTCTCGCCGAGTTCATGTGTATCTACGGCTGTCGTTGTTTCTTCACTCATTTCAGATAGTTTAGGAGTCGTAAAAATTTCAAGTCGCGCAGTTTTTCCGAACACCCGGACACGGTCACAGGCCTGTAAAACGTACTGACAGATTATTTCAATTGTGTCTGATAGGCCACCGCGTACAGTTTCAACTGCTTGATCATACTGACCAGACCGTTGGCGCGATTGGGCGATAAATGTTCCTTCAGCCCGATTTCGTCAATAAATTCCGTATCCGCCTCGATGATATCCCGCGGATGCTGGTTGCTGAACGCACGGATCAAAATCGCGATGATGCCTTTTGTAATAATGGCATCGCTATCCGCCGTAAAGCTAAGCTTATCCTCCTTGAGTTCGGCATGTACCCACACCTTGCTCTGGCATCCCTTAATGATATTGTCTTCGGTCTTGTATTTCTCATCGATCAACGGCAGCGTTTTTCCCAACTCGATCATGTACTCGTAGCGCTGCATCCAATCGTCGAACATCGCAAATTCGTCGACTATTTCTTCCTGTATTTCCTTAATCTGCATGGGCTGAACTACTTTATTTTCCGTTGGGCGGAGGTTCATTGATCGAATGGCAAAAATACGATAAGTAACGCTGCCTATCAACCGTTTAAGAAAGTTTGGGATTCGCTAACTTTGGAGGATGATATTGGTCACTGGAGGAACGGGATTGCTCGGCTCGCATCTTTTGCTGCAGTTGGTGCGGGATGGGCAACGCGTTAGGGCCATTCATCGGAAGGATAGCGATCTTGAACGGGTAGAAAGGGTGTTCGGGTTTTATGGGGATGGCGGATTGTTCCAAAAAATTGAGTGGGTAGAAGCCGACATAACTGAACTCCCCGCGCTAGAAATTGCTTTTGAGGGCATTACGCACGTCTACCACGCCGCCGCCCTGATCTCATTTGACCCCGGCGACTACAAAAAACTACAGAAAATCAACGCCGAGGGTACCGCGAACATCGCCAACCTTTGCATTCACCATAGGGTGCAAAAACTCTGCTACGCCAGCACAATCGGGGCCATCGGAAAGCGTCTGGATGGCAATAAAGCCTCCGAAGACACTGATTGGACGCCTGGGGAGGCCAATGTCTACGGCCTCAGCAAACATACCGCCGAAATGGAGGTTTGGCGCGCCTCTCAGGAAGGAGTGCCCGTCACCATCGTCAACCCCGGAGTCATCATCGGTCCCGGATTCTGGGAAAGCGGCAGCGGTGCCCTCTTCACGACGGCCCAAAAAACCTACGGATTTTATCCACCGGGCGGTACGGGATTTATTTCCGTACACGATGTGGTCGATATGATGATCGCCCTGATGGAATCGGACATTCGAAACGAACGCTATATCGCCATCGCCGAAAACTGGAGCTACCAGAAAATACTCACCGAAATCACCAGGGAACTCGGGCTAAAACCGCCCCGACGAAAGCTTGAGTTCTGGCAGCTGGAAATCGGCCGATGGTTCGATTGGTTCGGAAACCTACTGTTCAACAATGGGAGGACTATCACGAAAAGCCATATCCGCTCGTTACGGCACCGGCAGATTTTTGACAACAGCAAAGTACAGGAGCATCTGGATTTTGAATTCCGGCCTTTGATGGAGGAGATACGGTTTTGCTGTTCGAAATTTAAGGAAAGGGCTTGATATATCTTTTTTAGGCCAATCAAAGTCAGTATAAATGAATTCCATTTAAATGACTTAAGTTTCAGAAAACAGGTCCCGCTTTCTTGAATCAAAAACTCAACGGCCCCATACAAAAGGCAAATTTGACAAGCTAATCGGTTCATCAGAACTTCGACAAAGAATCAAATCAAGGAACTGAATCCTTAAGTTTATCCATATAGGTTTTGCCGCCTTTGTTCTCCAGTTCCAACCGGCGAAGGCTGTCGTTG
Organism: Pricia sp.; assembly: GCA_049683055.1. Classification (GTDB taxonomy): domain Bacteria; phylum Bacteroidota; class Bacteroidia; order Flavobacteriales; family Flavobacteriaceae; genus Pricia. The sequence goes on along the minus strand of JBAUIP010000416.1, from coordinate 4,882 downwards.
ACCTCTTTTTCCTTTTCCATGGCCTTGGTATCTTGTTCTAGACCGGCTTCCACTTTTTGGTAAATCTCTTCGTACTTGTCCGGAAGCGAGGCGTAATACCGGTCGCTTTCTACCAATTGGGTGCTATCGATACCATGTTTTTCATAGATATAGCTCATGGGCTCGATATCATTTTCCTGTAGTACCGCCACATTGGTCGTCTTCGCGGCATTGACGATGGCCAGGTCTTTCAGTACCTTGACCATCTTGTCCTCAGGAATCAGGTTATCAGGCTTTTCTATGAGTTTTTCGTTGCATGCGGTAAGAAGTATGAAAACCGCTGCCACCAAACATATCCCTCTAATTTCCATGATCATATCTCTATTCCTGTTCGCTTTGTGGTCTTTTATCCCCGACCACTACTGTTCTTATCTATCAAAAGTCAATCGCTGAGCGTGCCGCTCCTTCGAAAACCTTCCAACTTCATAGGCAAGATGCCCGTTGACAAAGGTATGGGATATTTTGGAGCGAAAGGTCTCGCCCTCGAAAGGCGACCAGCCGCATTTGTAGGCAATGTTTTCCTTGAATACCTGCCAAGGGGAGTCCAAATCGACTGCTACCAAATCGGCAAAATAGCCCTCTCGGATAAATCCCCGTTTTTTGACCTGGAATAGCTTTGCCGGATTATGGCACATTTTCTCCACTATTTTTTCAAGGGATATTTTTCCGTCTAAACATTTCTCTAATATCGCAGGCAGGGCATGCTGCACCAAAGGTCCGCCCGATGGGGCCTTGGTGTAGACATTATCTTTTTCTTCCAGCAAGTGCGGGGCGTGATCGGTGGCGATGACGTCGAACCGGTCGTCTAGCAGGGCCTCCCAGAGTCGGTCGCGGTCTTCAGCAGTTTTAACAGCGGGATTCCATTTGATTAGCGTGCCTTTAGTCTCGTAATCCGCATCGGAAAACCAAAGGTGGTGGATGCATACCTCGGCGGTAATCTTTTTCTGTTCCAGGGGGATGTCGTTGCGGAACAGCTCCGTCTCCCTACCGGTGGATACATGGAAAACATGCAACCGCGCTCCGGTCTTTTTTGCCAACCCGATAGCTTTAGAGGATGATAGGTAGCAAGCCTCGGCACTTCGTATTTCCGGATGGTATTTTACGGGGATGTCCTCTCCATACTCCTTTTTATATTTCACTAGGTTTCTTTGAATGGTATCCTCATCTTCGCAATGGGCAGAAATCACCATTTCGGTGCTCCTGAAGATTTTTTCAATGACCTCTTCATCGTCGACCAGCATATTTCCAGTGGAGGAGCCCAAAAATAGCTTGACCCCTGAAGTAGCGTTTTTGTCCAATCGTTTCAGTTCCTCGAGATTGTCGTTGGTGCCGCCGAACGGAAAGGCGTAATTGGCGAAGGAACTGCGCGCGGCCATCGCAAATTTCTCTTCGAGCTTCTTTAGAGTGGTTGTTTGGGGCTTGGTGTTGGGCTGTTCCATATAACTGGTTATGCCCCCGGCGACGGCGGCCCGGCTTTCGGAGGCGATATCGCCCTTATGCGTCAGCCCCGGCTCGCGAAAATGGACTTGGTCATCAATAATGCCGGGCAACAGGTGTTTTCCTTTGAGGTCGATGACCTTGGCATTGGCATCCGAAATATCGGCATCTATTTTTTGGATTACCTTATCCTTCAGCAGCAGATCGCCTTCGAAAATCCGGTTTTCGTTGACGATTTTGGCGTTTTTAAGCAGTGTTCTTCCCATAAAACCTAATAAATTCTAAAGCTTCCGTTGACATTTATCTTATCAGCGACTTCAACCCTCTCAAAATTCCTTTCTCCTAAAACCCGTCCCATCCAAAAAGACTCCGCATTTTCATCAAAAACACCCCGAAAATGGCCTCCTTGACAATCGATCCCGTCATTTTGGACTTGCCCTTCACCCGATCACGGAATATAATGGACACCTCTTCGATGGTATAGTTTTTCAGATAGGCCCTAAATTTCATCTCGATTTGAAAAGCGTATCCCACAAACCGGACGGAATCTAAATCGATATTTTCGAGAACATGACGGTTGTATCCTACAAATCCGGCGGTAGGATCGTGTACCCGCATACCCGTAATCATTTTGACGTAAAACGATGCCCCGTATGATAAAAGCACCCGGTACAAGGGCCAATTGACCACATTCACCCCTTTTTTGTAGCGGGAGCCGACGGCTACATCGGCCCCGTTGGCACAAGCCCGGTAAAGCCGTTGTAAATCTTCGGGGTTATGCGAAAAATCGGCATCCATTTCGAAGATGTATCCATATTTTCGGGCCAAAGCCCACTTGAAGCCGTGAATATAGGCCGTACCCAGACCGGATTTCTCCGTTCTGGTTTCCAAAAAAAGGGAATTCGGAAAATCGTTTTGCATTTTGAGGACCTGCTCCGACGTGCCATCCGGAGAGTTGTCATCGACGACCAGCACGTGAAAATTTTTCTTCAGCGCAAATACCGCCAAGACAATCGATTCGATATTCTCGATTTCATTGTAGGTGGGGATAATGACCAGGCTGTCGGACATCAAAAAAGTGGGTTAAAAGCGATAAGAAACAAAAATAGGGTTTTAGGCCGGAACTAAAAGCGGCTTCCCCGGCCCCGCGCCATCATAATTCGTAGTTTTGCACGTTGATAGTAGGTGTATGCTCGCAAGTATTTGCCTTAACGAGTTCAGAATCCGACTGTAAAGACCGAAATGAAAGCAAAACTGCCCAGAATTTTCCTACTCCTTTTAGGCGGTATTTTCGTTCTCAACCTACTGCAATCTTATCTTACGCCTTTAATTTACGACGAAGCCTACTATTGGTATTTTGCGCAGGATTTGGCCTGGGGCTATTTCGACCATCCGCCGATGGTAGCGCTGATGATTCGAATCGGCAGTTTCCTTTTTGATGGGGAATTGGGAGTACGCTTTGTAGGATGCATTCTCTCGACCGCCATGCTTTTCGTAATCTGGGCGACGATTGACCATCGCAAGAAACGGGATTATATCGTCCTTTTTTTCGTGCTGGTATTTTCAATGGCATTGATGAATGCTTACGGATTTTTTACCCTTCCCGATACGCCCCTACTCTTCTTTACCGCATTATTTTTATTCATCTACAAGCGATTTCTCGCCGAACCCTCTTGGCGATGGGCACTCGTTATGGGCATCGTCATGGCGGGATTAATGTACAGCAAGTACCACGCCGTACTGATCATTCTCTTGGTGTTGCTATCGAACCTGAAATTGGTGACGAACCGCTATGCCTGGCTTTCCGTGTTGGTGGCCCTGCTTTGCTACACGCCGCATTTTTTGTGGCTGTACGAACAGGATTTTGTCTCCATTAAGTTCCATCTTTTCGAACGGCCCAATGCCCCCTACAGCTTTGAAAAATATACCTTGGGGTATTTTATGAACCTGGTGGCGATTTTCGGATTGACCTTCCCCTGGATCTATTGGTCGCTGATCAAGACCAAGGCAACGGACCGTTTTACCAAAGCCCTATTGTATCTTACCTATGGAGTGTTAATCTTCTTTTTTATCTCCAGTTTCAACCGCCGCGTACAGACCCAATGGATTATCATTATTGCCGTTCCATTGGCGATTATCACCTTCCGGATTATGCTGGGGAATGCTACGGTGAGAAAATGGATTTTCAGGATGGGTACGGTAAACATTTTAATTATATTCTACCTTCGGATCGGGTTGGTATACGAGCCGCTTTCCCCCGTTTATTATGAGACCCACGGCAACAAAGCAGTGGCGGAAAAAATCAAATCGGAGGTAGGCGATATGCCCTTGGTTTTCGAAAATTCGTACCGCAACGCCTCTATGATGGCATTTTATACCGGCAACCCTACATTTTCGTTGAACAATGACCGCTACCGTCGCAACCAATATTCCATAGACGATTCGGAATCGAAAGTACAAAACCAGAAAGTGCTGTACCTCTCCGGATATCCCAAAGAGGCCGATATCACTTTTACCAAGAGCGATGGGGGAATTTTCTACGGTAACTATATCGATAACTTTGAATCTTTTCGAAAGCTGCGGGTTATCGTCGATGGACCTTTTAAGCTGGGCTCCGATGCGGATGATAATAATGACAGACTAAAAATCTACAATCCATACGACCAGCGTATCGACCTCGCCAAATTACGGTTCAACGTGGCTTACTTGAACGATTTCAAACAGTTTGAGGAAGCCTTTTCGCTGTTTCTCAAACCTGTGAACGATACAATATCGTACCTGCCGGCCAAGGATACTCTGGACTTTAGGTTCACATTACCAAAACCTAGTATGAAAAATCCGGGGTATTTCAGGATCGGTATTTCTGAAAATAAACTATTATATGGTTTGAACGGTGATAATATTGAAATCGAATAATGAATACAACTAGTCCTTAACTAATGGAACCTATTCTTAGAACAGCCGATACCCCAGATTGGATTACCATTCTTTTGCTCTCGAGCCTAGTGTTTCCGGTACTTGCCAAAAGTCTGTTCTATGGTCGGTTTTTGAACTTTATTATCCTGCCCTTTAATAACAAGTATATTTTTCTGTATAACAAGAAGGAAAAACTAATCAATTGGTTTCATATTTTCTTTACCATCTTTCAGCTCATCAACTTTTCTCTCTTTGTGTATATGGCGGGGAGAATTTTATTGGAACCCAGCGAGGCACCGTACCCATTGATGTATCCGGTAATTTTGACCGGTATATTAGGGTTCATCCTATTAAAAACCATCCTACAAATGGGCAACGGATTTATTTTTGGTTCCAGCAAGGCCATCAGCGAACTGGTCTTCAAAAAATTATCCTATCTGAATTATACCGGTATCGTAATGTTCTTGGCGAATTTGATATTGGCCTATAC
>JBAUIP010000415.1:0-3469 GCA_049683055.1 Pricia sp. | reverse complement strand
GGTAATGTACTGTACCGGGGGAATCCGTTGCGAGAAGGCGAGTGCCTACTACAAGCACAAGGGATTTAAGCAGGTCTACCAGTTGGAAGGCGGTATCATCGACTACGCCCGGCAGGTCGAAAAGAGGAAGCTGGAAAATAAGTTCCTCGGGAAAAATTTCGTCTTCGACCACCGTCGCGGTGAACGGATTACAGATGACATTATCGCCCATTGCCATCAATGTGGCGCGGCTTGCGACACCCATGTCAACTGTGCGAACATTGCTTGCAACCTCCTGTTCATTCAGTGCGAGGTCTGCGGGGCAAAAATGGATAATTGCTGTAGCGACGACTGTCAAGAAGTGCACAATCTGCCCTACGAAGAGCAGAAAAAACTTCGGAGGGGCAAGGGGGCGAGCAACAAGATTTTTAAAAAAGGGCGGTCGCCGGTGTTGAAGTTTAAGAATTAGGCTGGGGCTCGACCAGATGAATCCAACTTTCTTCGCTTAGCATCAAAAAATCCTTACCTTTACTTTTGAACTCAATGGAACTTTTTCCTTTGTCCGTAGATTTTTGCATCTACCCGCAAAGAGGCGGGCCTTAATCCCCGCGTTTCCCTTTCCGAGTTCACCGATTTAATATAAACCTTATCGCAGAAAACCGAACGGTATTTTTGCGACCAAGATATACAATATGGGCTGTAGTAGTTGTTCGACCGGTACGGACGGGCAACCTCGTGGATGCAAGAATAACGGAACTTGTGGTACCGACGGTTGTAATAAATTAACAGTTTTTGATTGGCTTTCCAATATGTCGCTCCCCAGCGGTTCCAAACCGTTCGACTGTGTGGAAGTCCGGTTTAAGAACAGTAGAAAAGAATTCTTCCGAAATAATGAAAACCTATCCCTTTCCATTGGCGATATTGTGGCAACGGAGGCCTCCTCAGGGCATGATGTGGGTATGGTGACCTTGGTCGGTGAGCTGGTCAAGGTGCAGATGAAGCGTAAAAAGGTGGACTTCAAAGACGAGGCGCTTCCGAAAATATACCGAAAGGCATCGCAAAGTGATATCGATAAGTGGCAGAAGTGCCGTGACCGGGAAGAGGAAATCAAGAAACGTTCCCGCGAAATCGCCATCATCCTCGACCTGCAGATGAAAATCTCGGATGTGGAATTCCAGGGCGACGGTTCCAAAGCCACCTTTTATTATACGGCCGAAGAACGGGTCGACTTCCGGCAGCTCATCAAGGACATGGCCAAGGCCTTTGGTATCCGTATCGAAATGCGTCAAATCGGCTATCGGCAGGAGGCGCAGCGGCTGGGTGGTATCGGTTCCTGTGGGCGAGAGCTCTGCTGTTCGACATGGTTGACCGATTTTAGGTCCGTCAGTACCTCGGCGGCGCGGTACCAGCAACTATCCTTGAATCCACAAAAGTTGGCCGGGCAGTGCGGCAAGCTTAAATGCTGCCTCAATTACGAGCTGGATACCTATTTGGAAGCCTTAAAGGATTTTCCATCCTCAGATACCAAACTCTACACTGAAAAAGGACTCGCATTCTGCCAAAAAACGGATATTTTCAAAGAAAAGCTTTGGTTTTCGTATAAGGAGGATGCCTCGAACTGGCACGAGCTCACCAAGGAACAGGTAAAGGAAATCCTACACAAAAATAAAAAGAAGGAAAAAGTTTCCAGTTTAGAGGAATATACCGCGGATAATTTCGTTAAAGAAGAAAAGGTGTTCGAGAACGTGGTCGGACAGGATAGCCTGACGCGCTTCGACCGTCCGAAAAAATCGAAAAGCCGCAATCGGAAACGGAACAAGAACAGAAATCGGTCTAGAAATTCGAAGGGCGGGCAAGGCGGCCCATCGAACAAAGGCAATTCGGGCAGAGGGAAATCGAAAAGAAACACCTCGAGCAAGGGAGCCCCTAGCAAATCCAATTCGAACAATTCCGGCTCGAACCAAGACAAGAACAAAAAACGGAACAACAAAAGTAGACGGCCTAAAAATGCGTAACATCCTATTAGTTTTGGTCGGGGCGTGCATCCTGTTTTCCTGTAACGACAACTTGGTGAAATCGGAATACCGGTCTACCGATGGCGGGGCTTGGAACAAGGACAAAACCTTCGAGTTTACTTTTTCCGACATTGACACCGTTCAGCGGCATAACCTTTTTATCAGCGTTCGCAACGACGCCACTTTTCCGTATAGCAACCTTTTTTTAATCGCCGAACTGGAAGCGCCCACCGGCGAGACCGTAAAAGATACCTTGCAGTACGAAATGGCCTTGCCCGATGGCACTTGGCTGGGTAAGGGCTACGGCAGTATTAAGGAGAACAAGCTTTGGTACAAGGAGAACATCGTTTTTCCGGTCTCTGGCGTTTATAATTTACGCCTGTCCCAGGCTATGCGAAAAAACGGCAGCGTCAATGGAGTGGCCAATTTGGAAGGGATAACGGATGTAGGGTTTGAAATCGAGAAAAACGGGGAGTAGTTTAAGAATAAAATAGATCGGTTCGGCGGGCATGTACAAGTACTATTTTTACCTTTGTGTTTAGGTAAAATTTTACCGGACCACAAGCAACAATTAGTAAAGTCGTTTGAGCACAATCTCGGTTCCACGGAGAATGTTTGAACAAGTTCAACAAATAGTAATCGTTCCACAATGGCTAAGACAGCTAAAAAGAAGAAAAATACAGGCTTTTTCAGGTTCATCAAGTGGTTCTGGATATTGTTTTCTGCGGGAATATTGTCCTTGGTACTACTGTTCTTACTGGCCTCCTGGGGGGTCTTCGGCCCTATGCCGGAATATGAATATCTTGAAAATCCGCAGACCAATCTGGCCACGGAGATTATTTCTTCCGACGGAAAGACCTTGGGCAAATTCTATCTTGACGATAACCGTACCCCGGTGCCTTTCGACAGTCTTCCCAGTAATTTGGTCAACGCCCTTATCGCTACCGAGGATGCCCGTTACTATGATCATTCAGGAATCGATGCCTTCGGGGTCATGCGGGCGGTGGCCTATCTGGGTTCGAAAGGCGGCGCCAGTACGATAACACAACAATTGGCCCGACAGCTTTTTGTCGGGGTGCGCTCAAAGAACAAGTTCGAGACCATCATGCAAAAGGCCATGGAATGGGTATTGGCTACCCGACTCGAAAGGCAATATACCAAAGAGGAAATCATCGCCATGTACTTTAATCAGTACGACTTTCTGTACAATGCGGATGGCATCCGATCGGCGGCCAAAATCTATTTCGGTAAAGAACCCCAAGAGCTGAAAACCGAGGAATCGGCCGTTTTGGTGGGCATGCTGAAGAACTCATCCTATTATAATCCCATCCGAAGGGAAGAACTCGTCGTCAACCGTAGGAATACGGTCTTGGCGCAAATGGCGAAATACGATTATATCACCGAGCAGCAAAAAGACTCGCTGCAAAACCTGAAAATGGACATAAGGTTCAACCCCGAATCGCATAAGGAAGGCC
>JBAUIP010000414.1:0-4225 GCA_049683055.1 Pricia sp. | reverse complement strand
AGCAACTACAGCCGGAGGATGGGCTTTGGCGTACCAGCCTGCTTTCTCCTGAATCGTATGACCACGGCGAGGTAAGTGGGAGCGGCTTCTACACCTTTGCCTTGGCGTGGGGCATTAACAAGGGAATTTTAAATGCCGATGAGTATACCCCTGTGGTGAAAAAGGCTTGGAAAGCCCTAATGGCGGCGCAACATGAAGACGGAATGATCGGATGGGTACAAAATATTGGCGCAAGTCCTGAACCCGCATCCGAAGACAGTTGGCAGAATTTTGGTACGGGTGCCTTTTTGTTGGCGGGAAGTGAGATGATAAAGTTGAATTCCAACGAATCAAAATGAAAAAAGCTCGAACGTTATGCTATTTGCTTTTCTGGGCCACCTTGTCTTTAAATTGTCAGGAGGATAAAACCGGTGCATCAGGGCAAGGGAATTCAAAAGAAGCGAATCCCGAGATGGTTGAGAACCGGAACGAAGGGAGCAGCTTTACTTATTTGGACTCCCGGAAAATGGAGACCGTAAAATCAAAAATTACTGCTGGTGATGCTTCCTATCTGCCCGCCTACGAAAAATTGATTCGTGAAGCCGACAAAGCGCTACCTGAAGGTCCGTTTTCCGTTATGGATAAAACCCAAACGGCCCCGAGCGGCGATAAGCACGATTATTTGAGCTTAGCACCCTATTGGTGGCCTGACCCTGAAAAGGCTGACGGACTTCCGTGGTTACGCAAAGACGGCGAGGTCAATCCATTGACTAAGGGAGACAACGTTGATGATCCGGCCAAGGATACCATGTTGTCCAATCTCAACAAGCTGGCCTTGGCCTATTATTTTTCCGACGACCAAAAGTACGCCGAGAAATGTATCGAATTACTGCAGACCTGGTTCATTTCGCCCGATACCCGAATGAATCCCAATTTGAACTATGCCCAAGGCGTTCCGGGTCTTAGTGAGGGTAGGGGATTCGGAATAATTGAATTTGCGGGAGTTTCAAGGGTCATAACCGCCATAGAAATCTTAGAACCTTCCAAGGCCATGGACGAGAAAACCGTCGACGGCCTTAGACTTTGGTTGCAGGAATATCTGGAATGGCTTCAGACCAGTGAACTGGGACTTTTCGAAAAATCCCGACTCAACAACCATGGCACTTTGTATGACGTTCAGGTAGTCGGGTTGCTCCTCTTTTTCAATAAACATGAGGAAGCAAAAACCATTTTGGAACAAGCCAGATCCGGCCGAATCGCATCCCATATCGAACCGGATGGTAGCCAGCCCGAGGAGCTGAAACGCACCAAATCCCTATCCTACAGCATCCTGAATTTATCGGGCCTTACTGATCTGGCCTATTTCGGAAAAAAGCTAGGGGTAGATTTGTGGAGTTACAATCCGCCCGAAGGGGGCAGCATCCGACAGGCCTATGAATTCCTCTATCCCTATGCCGCAGAAAATGAAACATGGAAAAGACAGCAACTAGGGGATTTACAGAGCCAAGTCGAACGCCTTCAACGCCTTTTTGTCAAGACCGGTAGCCGGTTCGAGGTAGACCGGTTTTTTGAACTTCGATCGAAAACATCCTCCGATACCAACATCGAACAACTGCTCTATCCTTGTTTGGATTAGGTTCCGGATTTTTGAGATAATTGTAGAAATATAAAAATTAAATAACGATAGCTATGAAAAAAAGAAAAAACCAGACGGCGCACCCTGCTGAAGGAAATAGGAAATCCAGACGATCCTTCGTCAGAAACAGCCTGTTGGGCATTGGAGCGATTTCCATCATCCCCCGGCATGTGCTTGGCCAAGGATTCACGGCACCGAGCGATAAAATCAATTTGGGATACATCGGACTGGGCAAACAGGGAGGCATCCTATCCAATAGATTCATAGGCAATACCGAGGCCCAAATCGTTGCTGGCAGCGACGTATTCAAATCCAAACGCAGCGCGTTCGAAGAGCTGGTCAGCGGCTTTTACGCGGAAAAACGCGGTCAGGCGGATTACAAGGGTATAAAGACGTATTTGAACTACCAGAAAATTCTGGATCGAAAGGATATCGACGCCGTGGTCGTGGCCACTCCCGATCATTGGCACGCTATTCAATCCATTGACGCCATGAATGCCGGAAAGGATGTTTATTGCGAAAAGCCCCTGACCAATACCGTGGCAGAGGGTAGGGCAATTGTCGATGCAGTGGAAAAAAACAAAAGTGTCTTCCAGACCGGAAGTATGCAGCGTTCATGGGACCGGTTTAAAAAAGCCCAGGAAATCGTGAGTTCGGGAAAACTCGGCGAAATTTCGAAAGTACTGGTCAATGTCGGCGATCCGGCAGTGGACTATAATCTAACGGCAGAACCCATGCCCAAGGGACTGGACTGGAATCTTTGGTGCGGCCCTGCGCCCTTGCTGAACTACAACAAAATTATTGCGCCGCCAATAGTCGACAAATATCCCGATTGGCGCGATTACAAGGAAACCGGTGGCGGCATACTCGCCGATTGGGGCGCACACATGTTCGACATCGCCCAATGGTGTCTGGGCATGGACAATACCGGACCGGTAAAATTCATTCCACCAGAAGACCCGAAGGCGGTCAGGGGACTCCGGATGTTCTACGAAAACGGAATCGAAATGGTACACGAGGATTTTGGCCGGGGTTGGGCCTGTCGGTTCATAGGTTCCGAGGGAATTTTGGATGTAAGCCGGAGTTTCTTGGAATCGCTGCCCCTGAACATCATCTACGAAGAGCCCATTGAAAATCCTTCCGAAATGTTCAAGGAGCAGAACAATCATTATCAAAACTGGCTCACTGCCATCAGATCCCGAGGCGATACCATCTGTCCCGCAGAGGTCGGCCATCGGTCGGCTACCGTATGCAATGTCGGTAATATCGCCTACTGGTTGGGTGAGCCATTGAATTGGAATCCGGTCAAGGAACAATTTGAGGATAATGCGGACGCCAATGCGTTACTGAACCAAACCAAGCGAGACTATAGCTAAAGTGAAAACAGGGCTGAACCCAGATAAAATTCGTTAATGAAACGACTGGCTTTTAAAATGAAACTACGTCCCCGTCAACGGGAAGCCTACATCAAACGGCACAATGAAATTTGGCCGGAGCTTGAGAAATTGCTAAAAGATTCCGGCATCAGCGAATACTCCATCTTCTTGGATGAAGAAACAGATACACTGTTTGCCTTTCAAAAGGTATCAGGGGATGGTGGATCCCAGGACTTGGCGGACCATCCCATAGTACAAAAATGGTGGGTCCATATGGCCGATATCATGGAAACACATCCAGATAATTCTCCCGTATCGATTCCCTTAGAGGAAGTTTTTTATATGGATTGAGCCTAAGATGAAAAGAAGAAATTTTATCCATCTTTCCACCACGGCAAGTTTGGCCTTGGGACTACCCGTATTCGGATGTAACCCATTGAATCAAAAAGAATCCGAATCGTTATCCGAGTATCAAAAATTGGTCGACGAACTGTTGACCGAGTGGTGCGACGCCTTGTTGGCCATACAAATCGATAAACCTGATGATCCTACGACCCATGGTGCCTTAGGCTGCCCGGCCTGCAATAAAATCCATGGTCGATGTATGGATGCCGTGTATCCATTTATGCATATGGCGCACAAAACAGGGGAAGAAAAATACCTGCATGCGGCCATTGATGTCATGAAATGGTCGGAAAATGTATCAGCCCCCGATGGCAGCTGGACGGTCATTCCGGATCCCAAATCCTGGAAGGGCATCACAGTTTTTGGCGCCATCGCTTTGGGAGAGGCCCTGCACCATCACGGCGGCATTCTACCTCGCGACATTAGGAGTCAATGGACCGAGCGACTAAAACGGGCCGCCGAATTCGTCCACCTAAATTTCACGATGGACTACAGCCATGTCAACTACGCCTTTACGGCAGTTTACGCCCTGAATCTTTTGGGGAGGATGTTCGATAATCAAGATTACGTGGACCACAGCCGACAATTGGCCACTGAAGTCCCCAATTGGCTTACCGAACCGAACCAACTTATTTTTGGCGAGGACAAACCGGCGGATAAAAAGAGCGCAAAGGGTTTGTTACCGGTCGATTTAGGATACAATGTCGAGGAGACCTTAAACGGTCTGGTACAATATGCTGTTTTGGAAGATGACAGAGAGCTGCTTGGACTTCTAGAAGAATCGATGCTAAGCCATCTGCAATTTATGCTTCCCGATGGGGCTTGGGAC
>JBAUIP010000413.1:0-13666 GCA_049683055.1 Pricia sp. | reverse complement strand
GAACCCGAACTAATTTTTGAGGACGAGCAGGTTTCGGTAACTACCATTCCCTTGGACCACCGTATTTACACCAACGGCTTTTTGATCTGCGAAAAACTCGGCGAGCGCAAGCTCGACATCAAGGCGGTCGCCCGCTACAAAATCGATAAGGCACATTTTCGCAATATCAAAAAAGGCAAGAATGTGAAATTGGACGATGGACGGACCATACCGAATTCGGATATGACCTTCGACCCACTCCCTCCAAAAAGCTATGCCTATTGCAGTGATACCGGGTTTAATCCCGCTATGGTTGAACAAATCAAAAACGTGGATGCCCTCTACCACGAATCCACTTTTCTGGAATCCGAGGCGCGGTTAGCGCCCAAGACCAAGCACTGCACTGCAAAGCAGGCGGCCACTATTGCGAAGGCCGCCGAGGTGGGGACCTTGGTACTTGGCCATTATTCCACCCGCTACAAATCCATCGAACCTTTTAAAAAGGAGGCGAAAGAGATTTTTCAAAATACGGAGCTTGGCGACGATGGGAAGGTTTTCGATTTTTAACCAAATCCCTTTTGATTTCTCGACGGAGTTTGTTGTTGCGGATTGCATCTTGACCAAATAATTTTCCGCTACGAATGTCAAGTCTGATCCAAATTGGTTCAATTCCCCGGGGTTCTGCCCCGAAAAGTTGGTCTTGGTTTGTACCCTGTAATTCAATACCTTCGATTCCATTGTCATTGTCCCTGAAAATGCGTCCATCCGTTTCCTTTTCTCCCATCTTTTGTTGAACTTTGGTTTTCGTGAAAATGAAGAAGGGAGCTATGCAAAAAGATTTGGGCGATTACCGGAAATCCTATGAAAAAAGTGCCTTGATGGAGGATGCCATCCCCGAAAGTCCCATCGAACTTTTTCAAAAATGGTTCGAAGAATTGGAAGCGTCCGGGGGCGTCGAGGAGCCCAACGCCATGACGGTTTCCACCATCGGGTTGGATGGATACCCCAAGAGCAGGGTAGTGCTGCTGAAAAAGTTTACGGAAGAAGGATTCGTCTTTTATTCCAATTACGATAGTGAAAAGGGGAAGGCTATAGCCGAAAATCCCCAAGTCTGCATCTCGTTCTTTTGGCCGAATCTCGAACGGCAGGTGATTATAAAGGGGAAGACGGAAAAATTGCCTCCCAATCAGTCGGACGAGTACTTTCAATACCGCCCCGAGGGGAGCCAGTTGGGCGCCATCGTATCGGACCAGAGCATCGTTATTCCTTCGAGGGAGTATCTAGAGCAAAAATTGGAAGCCTTGGAAGCGGAATACGAGGATAAAAAAATCGAACGCCCCGACCATTGGGGCGGCTACTTGGTGCGACCGGCATCCATCGAATTCTGGCAGGGAAGACCGAACCGCCTGCACGACCGCATCCGGTTTGTTCGCCAAAATGATTCCGAAGACGAACCCAAGAAACAAGAGGGTAAGGAGGACGCATCCGGTTGGCTGCGGGAACGCTTGGCCCCGTGATTTAAAAAAACAAATCCCAAATCAAAAATACTAAACCCCAAACCCCAAATCAAGAACCCCGACCCCCAAAATTAATTATGGAATTCGATACTTTGATTTTGGAAGATTTTACCACCATTGATTTGAAGTGGGGAATAATTTTTCGAAGAACTAAAAAACGTAAATATGAAGACCCTAATTTTAGTACGCCACGGCAAATCGTCATGGGAATATTCCGTCGACGATAAAGACCGTCCCCTCAAGGAAAGAGGAGTGAATGACGGACATTTGGTATCCGAAGAATTCAAATCGCAAAACATCGCTATCGATGCCGCCTTTTCGAGTCCCGCAAACCGGGCGCTCCATACTTGTCTGATTTTTCTACGGCAATTGAATTTTCCCTTTGTCAATTTCCAGATCACGAACGAACTGTATGATTTTTCCGGCGAAAGCGTTTTAAAATTCGTAAAACGATTGGACAATGACTACAATACCGTATTAATTTTCGGACACAACGAGGCCTTCACCAACGTTGCCAATCAATTGGGAAATTCCTATATTGACAAAGTACCCACCACAGGCCTGGTACGACTGAATTTTGATGTGGACGAGTGGACCGCCGTGGACAGTGGAACGACCGAACAAACCCTATTTCCAAAAAATTTGAAATGATCAAAACAAAAAATCAATATGTCAACCGCGAAATCAGTTGGCTGCAATTCAATGCGCGCGTACTTCAAGAATGTACAGATGAAAATGTGCCTCTGATCGAACGACTCCGCTTCTTGGGAATATTTTCCAACAACCTCGACGAGTTCTTCAAGGTGCGCTACGCCACGGTCAAGCGTATCGTTGATGCCGGTAAAACCGGGAAAAGTGTCCTCGGTGGCGAAAAGGCGAAGGATTTATTGGAGGAAATTACCAAAATCGCCATCCAACAGCAGACCAAAAGTGTCGAGGTACTGGAAAAGGTGGAAAAAGAACTGGAGGAGCACAATATTTTCTTACTCAACGAGAAAGAACTTTCCGAAAAGCAGGGCCAGTTTGTCCGTAAATATTTCCTTCAAAAAGTCAGTCCCCAATTGATGACCATTATCTTGAACGACTTGGCGGAGTTTCCTATGCTCAAGGATACCGCCGCATATCTCGCCATCAAGATGATACTGAGGGGCGGGGACCGAACTAGGCAAACGGACGAGAAAAAGGAAAAGCGGTACGCCTTGATAGAAATTCCCAAAGGCATCGACCGTTTTGTGGTACTGCCCAAGGAAGGCGATAAGAGCTACATCATCATCCTTGACGATGTTATCCGCTTTTGCCTGAATAGTGTCTTCCCTATGTTCGACTACAAATCTATCGCAGCCCACATGATCAAGATTACGCGTGATGCAGAGCTGGACATCGATAATGATTTAAGCAAGAGCTTTATAGAAAAAATACATTCTAGCGTCGAGCACCGCAAAATTAGTGATCCCGTACGTTTTGTCTACGACAAGGCCATCGGAAGCGATACGCTCGATTTTCTCAAAGAAAAAATGGAAGTCGAGGATACGGATAGCATCATACCCGGTGGAAGGTACCACAATAAACGGGATTACATGGGGTTTCCCAGCCTGGGGCGGCAAGATTTGATGTACGAAAAAATCAGTCCTTTGCCTGTAAAAGGACTTAGCATAGAAGGAAGTTTACTTGAGCGGATCGCAGAAAAGGACTACTTGCAGTACACGCCCTACCAGACATTTTCCTACATCATCAAGTT
The DNA here is from genome assembly GCA_049683055.1 of Pricia sp. Taxonomy (GTDB): domain Bacteria; phylum Bacteroidota; class Bacteroidia; order Flavobacteriales; family Flavobacteriaceae; genus Pricia. The sequence goes on along the minus strand of JBAUIP010000413.1, from coordinate 10,432 downwards.
TTTGAGGGAAGCCGCCTTGGATCCCAAAGTCAAGGCTATCAAAATTACGGTCTACCGCCTGGCCAACGACTCACAAGTGGCAGCCTGTCTATCCAACGCCGTTAAAAATGGTAAACAGGTCACCTTGCAGATAGAACTGCAGGCCCGGTTCGATGAGCAGAACAACATTCGCTATGCCGAACAGCTACAGGCAGAGGGAGTAAAGTTGATTTTCGGGGTACCCGGACTCAAAGTGCATAGTAAGATTTGTCTTATCGAACGGGAGGAAGATGACGAAATCAAGCGTTACGGCTTTATCAGTACGGGGAATTTTAATGAATCCACTGCCCGTATTTACACGGATTACACACTCTTCACTGCGCACGAGCCAATTCTTAAGGAATTAAATAAAGTGTTCGACTTTTTCGAGACCACCTATAAAATCAACAAGTACAAACATTTAGTGGTTTCTCCACACTACACCCAAAAGTTTTTCAAAAAGTTAATCAATTCCGAAATCGAGAACGCAAAGGCGGGCAAGGAGGCGTTTATTAAAATTAAGATGAACAGCCTGACCTCTTATAAGATGGTCGATAAGCTTTATGAGGCGAGTAATGCGGGAGTGAAAATCCAGCTTATTGTTAGAGGAATCTGCTGCCTGATACCGGGTATCAAAGGTATGAGCGAGAACATCGAGGCCATTAGCGTGGTGGACAAGTTTTTGGAACATCCTAGGGTATTTATTTTCAGTAATGACGGCGATGACAAAATCTTTATTTCGTCAGCAGACTTTATGACCCGAAACTTGGTTAACCGGGTGGAAGTAGGTTGCCCTATTTACGACGAGGATATCAAACAGGAACTACGGGATACCTTTGAAATTTCATGGAACGACAATGTCAAGGCCAGAATATTCAACAAGGCACAGAACAATGCCTACCGCAAGAACGATAAGCCCAAACTGCGCTCGCAGTTTGCTATGTATGAATACTATAAAGAAAAATTGGAAACGGGGGAGGAGAGGCAGAAAGAGCTGGCGGTTAAGTAATACGTGGTAAGCTTCGCCCATTTGCCAAATGCGAATTCCGAATGGAAGCTGCAATTGCCTATCTGTCCTCTGTGGATTTCTTTTTGCAACTGCAAACCGCAATTGAGGCGAACTGCACTTGCATATAATATACTGTGATTTTCAGTTGTAACTACCAACTGTCAATCGTTGCTGCAACCGTCAGGCGCAACTGTCCATCCCACACGTTTATTACCCGTGAATGCTTTCCGTTTTGCCCAAATTTTTCATGATAGAGGCTTCGTGTTGTAACAGTTCCTCCCACTTTCGGTCGACCTCGGCGCGTTCGCCGTACTGTCTGGCGAATTTCAGAAACATGGTATAATGGCCCGCCTCGCTGACCATCAGTTTGTGATAGAAGTCCGCTAGCTCCCGGTCTTGAAGCTGTTCGGACAGCAGACGGAACCGTTCGCAGCTTCGGGCCTCGATCAATGCTGCATACAGCAATCGGTGTACCAGTTGGGTAGTCCGGCTTCCGCCTTTCGGAAAAAATTGGAGTAATTCGACCACGTAATGGTCTTTTCGGTCGCGTCCTAATGTCTGTCCTCGTTCTATAATACGGTCGTGTACCATTTTGAAATGTCCCATCTCCTCGCGGGCGAGCGCGGTCATTTCCTGTACCAGTTCGGTGTATTCCGGAAAACTGACAATCAACGAAATCGCCGTACTCGCGGCCTTCTGTTCACAATAAGCATGATCGGTGAGTATTTCATCGATGTTCATTTCTACTATATTGACCCAGCGTGGGTCGGTGGGGAGTTTAAGGCCTAACATTATACATGGGTTTTATCGTCATTAACGCACCTCGGCTACGCCTGTCTAGAGCGAAGCCGAAAGGCTCGGCATAAACTCCGGGCGGGAATCCATATTATTACCGACAAAAATAACAAAAGTGAATTTATAGTGTCAAAACAAGCTATTCCCTATATAATAATTAACTTTGGATAGAGTTATTCTTAAGAACTACAAGGCGCTTCGAACAGCGCCTACCAAAACCAACTGTCTGAAATTTCTTGTATGGCGTTTACCAACACCACCGAACTCAAATTCATAGTAGATAGTAGTATCGATTCGGTTGCACGTACTTGGTTGAAGGATAAACTCGAGACTATCATCGAAACCCTATCGGCCAAGGAACTTTATCTTACCTATAGCCTTTTAGCTTCTAAAGTTAATACAGATAATCAATTGGAAATAAAAGGAATAGGCAATTCTGAATTAAAAAATTATTTAAGTACTCATGATGCAAATGCCTTGCAGGTTTCCCGGATGTATTTGCTAAGTAAGGTGCTGAATGAAAACGAAGAATATTTTCGACCCAAAGTAGTCAATCTGATTCAAGTCGCGGATACCGGTGAGATGGAAACCTTCCTCAAATTCTTAATTCTGCTCCCGAACCCAGAAAATTATAAGCAGGCCGCTGTGGAGGCCTTGCGAACCAATATTGCGACCGTTTTCGACGCCATCAGTGCGGATAATCCGTATCCCGCCAAGTATTTCAACGACCAACAGTGGAACCAGATGTATTTGAAGGCCGCCTTCATGCAACAAGACCTATCCCGTATTCAGGATGTCGACGATAGGGCGAATGCGGACCTAGCGAGAATCATATCCGACTACGCACATGAGCGCTGGGCCGCATCCCGTGATGTGGATCCATTGTTTTGGCGACCGGTCGGCGCTTTTCTAAAAGGGGACTTGCTCAAGGATATGATGCGTTTGCTGCAAAGTGATGACCCGTCCGAAAATAGGGCAGGGGCCCTATGCTGTTTCCAATCGGATAACCCCGAAGCGAAGGCATTGCTTGAGAAGCATCCGGAATTAAGAAAAAAAGTGGCCGACGGAACTATAACTTGGTCCAAAATAACTAACTAAAAATTAGATGTTTGATATTATTTACATCGATTGATGGTTTAATATATACATCCATTAAACAGACAGTAGTATGGAAGAAAAAATGATATTTATAGACCCCCACGTCCACATGACCTCGCGGACCACCGACGATTACGAGGCGATGGCGGCTGCGGGCATTGTAGCCCTGATCGAACCCTCTTTCTGGTTGGGCCAGCCTCGCACCCAGGTCGGGTCGTTTCAGGATTATTTCAGTAGTCTGGTCGGGTGGGAACCTTTTCGGGCCAGCCAGTTCGGCATCAATCACTACTGCACCATCGGATTGAATTCCAAGGAGGCCAACAACGAAGCTTTGGCGGAGCAGGTCATCGAGCTGTTGCCTTTGTATCTTCATAAAGAAAACGTGGTCGGCGTCGGTGAGATCGGGTACGACGACCAAACCCCGGCGGAGGACAAGTATTTCAGGATGCAGTTGGATATGGCCAAGGAATTGGACATGGTGGTACAAGTGCACACCCCGCACCGCGACAAAAAAGCCGGCACCCTAAAAAGCATGGAGGTATGTTTGGAACATGGGCTTGATCCCGGAAAGGTCGTCATCGATCATAATAATGAAGAGACCGTGAAAGATGTGCTCGACCGGGGATTTCTAGCGGCCTTCACCATCTATCCCAAGACCAAAATGGGCAACGAGCGCATGGTCGAAGTGGTCAAAAAATACGGAAGCAACAATATCATCGTCGACAGTTCGGCGGATTGGGGCGTCAGTGACCCGTTGGCGGTGCCGAAGACGGCCTCCCTAATGCTCAAAAGGGGTATCGCTAGGGAGGATGTTGTCAAAACTTGTTACCAAAATGCGTTGGATATCTACGGCAGCAACGGAAAAATGAAGGAGGAAGCTTGGCTAAACCCCAATGGTATCGACCAAGTGCAGTTATTCAATGATAATAGTGTTCTGAGAGGGCAAAAGCCTAGAGTTGATGCAGATGAGATAAAATAATGAACCAAAGACTTCTCGGCTACCTCCGTCTGGCCCGACCCGCCAACCTCCCAACTGCGGCGGCCGATATTTTGGCCGGGGTTGCCGCGGCGGCTCATTTTTCCAATGCCCCCCGCAGCGCGTTTTCAAAGACTACTACCAATTTCCTTTCCAGCGTTTCAGATGCTTTTTCAAGCTCCGAAGATGGGTTTTCCGGCGCAAAAGAAGAAAGTATTTTTGCACTCGATAGGGCCGATTTTTTGACCTCCGTTCCCGTAACAGACATTTTTTTGCTGGTTCTGGCATCCATTTTTCTCTATGCCGGCGGCGTCATCCTCAACGATGTTTTCGACTTCCGAATAGATAAGGTGGAACGGCCCGAACGCCCCATTCCGAGCGGACTTATTCCCTTAAAATCCGCGGCCGCTTACGGGGCGGTGACTCTTATCATAGGCTTCCTCCTTGCGTTTTTGGTCGACAATTTATCCGGCGTGATAGCCATCGCATTGGCGGCATCCATCCTGATTTATGACGGAATCGCTAAGAAACACGGTTTCTTTGGGCCCTTCGCAATGGGGGTATGCCGCGGGCTAAATCTGATTTTGGGAATGTCCATCCTCGGTACCATTGGATATTGGCAACTGGCCATCATCCCCATCGTTTACATTTTCGCCATCACCCTGATCAGCCGGGGCGAGGTACACGGCGAGAACAAAAAGCACATCGTTTTGGCGGGCGTTCTCTATACCACCGTTATCTTTGCGGTATCATCCGTGGCCTTTCTGTATACGGATAGCGTTTTATTTCCGTTATTGTTTTTGGCGGTCTTCGCCATAGCGGTTTTTCGGCCGTTGGTCAAGGCCCATGCCGACAATTCGCCGCGGAACATCAAGAACGCGGTCATGGCGGGGGTTTTGTCCCTTGTTGTGCTCGATGCATCGATTGCCGTTTCGTTTTCCACTTGGTGGTATGGTCTGCTGATTTTGGCCCTGTTACCATTGTCCATGGGGCTTTCGAGGTTGTTTGCGGTTACGTAGGATTGGTTTAGAAGGATGTAAAAAAATAATTATGTTCAAGTCCATAGAACAAGATTTTCAGGTGTCGTATCGCTATACCTTGCATTTTACGGCGGGTCTGTTCGATTCGCAGAATCCGTTGTTCGCCGAAATCATTGAAAATTACAAGCCTGGCGGTCAGGTCAAATTGCTCTTCGTCATCGATGACGGGGTAGCGAATGCGCATCCGGATGTTTTAAAGAACATTGAATCCTATTGCGGGAAATTCATTGACCGCCTGACCCACACCAAGAGTCTGGTCGTAAAAGGAGGGGAGCAGAGCAAAAATGAGGATGCCAACGTGACCAAAATCCTAAGCGCCATCAACGAAAACGCCATCTGCCGGCATTCCTTTGTGGTAGTCATCGGCGGCGGGGCGATCATCGACATGGCAGGTTACGCCGCGGCCATTGCCCATCGTGGGGTCAAACTCATCCGCATTCCGACTACCGTTCTTTCCCAAAACGATTCCGCCGTTGGGGTCAAGAACAGCATCAACGCTTTTGGGAAAAAGAACTTTTTGGGCACTTTCGCTCCCCCGTACGCCATTATCAACGATGCAGATTTCTTATCGACCCTAGAGCAGCGGGATTGGATTGCCGGTCTCGCCGAAGCCCTGAAAGTGGCCCTTATCAAGGATGCCGATTTTTTCGACTATCTGGAACAGAACGCAGGGAAGCTTCGCCAACGGGATGCCGAAGCTATGCAATACACCATCTATAAATGCGCCGAGATTCACATGCAGCACATCGCCCAAGGTGGAGACCCCTTTGAGAGTGGTTCTTCCCGACCCTTGGATTTCGGACATTGGGCCGCCCATAAACTGGAGCAGATGACCGATTACCAGTTGCGACATGGAGAAGCGGTAGCCAAGGGCATCGTACTCGATGTTACCTACGCCCATCTTATCGGATTGATTTCCGAAAAAGAGCTGAATCGTATCGTAAGGGTTTTTGAAAACATTGGTTTTGATTTGGAATTTCCCATCGAAAATGATGCGCAAATGGAACGTTTGCTTCAAGGAATCGAAGAGTTTCGCGAGCATCTCGGAGGGCAATTGACCATCACCCTGATTTCTAGAATCGGAGAAAAGAAGGATGTTCATGAAATAGATAACTCCCTGATGAAAAAAGCTTTGAAAAGGATTAATGAAACCTCTAATTCAAAAGTACACTAAGTGCAACTCAACGATAATTTTCGGCTTACGTACTGTACGAACATTCATCCCGGGCAAGATTGGAAGACGACTTTCGATAGTCTCAAAAAGCATGTTCCCAAAATCAAGTCCCGGGTAGCAGCTGACAAGTCCTTCGGATTGGGCCTGCGCTTATCCAATACCGCTAGTGAGCAGTTGGGAATGGGGGAGCAGCTGACCGAATTTCAGGAGTGGCTAAACAAAAACGGCGTCTACGTCTTCACGATAAACGGATTTCCTTACGGAAACTTCCACGACGAGCGGGTCAAAGATCAAGTGCATGCCCCGGATTGGACTACTTCGGAGAGAGTCGTCTACACCAAACGCCTATTCGATCAATTAGCCGTTTTGTTGCCGGATGCTATGGTAGGGGGAATCTCGACCTCCCCGATAAGTTATAAGCATTGGCACACTTCGGAGAAAGCTACGCAGAGAGCATTTGAAGACGGGGCCCGGAACCTAATAGAAATCATCCTCCATCTCCATGAGCTGGAATCCAAAACAGGAAAATACCTACACTTGGATATCGAGCCCGAACCCGACGGGATGCTGGAGAACAGCGATGAGGTACTCTGTTTTTTTTCGGACTATCTTCTGCCCACCGCGAAGCCCATCCTAAGAAAAAATCTAGGAATTAATGATGATGAGGCTTCAGAGATTATCCAAAGATACATTACCATCTGCTACGATATATGTCATTTTTCCCTAGCCTACGAAGAACCTAAGTATACCTTTGACAAATTCGCCCAAGCCGGAATCAAGATCGGGAAAATTCAGGTGAGCGCCGCGTTGAAGATTCGGCCGGTCATGGCCAAGGAAAACGAAGCCGCGGAATACGTAGCAAAAAACAATCGGGTTGAAAATGAAATTATTTGGGAGGCGTTATCCCACTTTGACGAGCCGACCTACTTGCATCAGGTGACCGAAAAACGGGATGGCGCGGTCAAAACATACCCCGATTTGCCCGTAGTTTTAAAAGAAAAAAATCCGTTTGAAGAACTTCGCGCCCATTTTCACGTTCCCATTTTTTTAGATCAATTTGGAGTGCTACATTCTACCCAAGACCATATCCTCAAGGTTATCGGGGAGCTGAAGCAAAAACCGGTCAGCAAGCATCTGGAAATAGAGACCTATACCTGGGATGTACTGCCCGCGGCCCTCAAAAGAGACCTTTCGGAATCCATCATCCGGGAAATTGAGTGGTTTACGGAGCAGTTTTAGGGCAAGAATGGGACATTTGGATGAGGCAATCGATAATCATTTCACGTCTGTTCTACGGCAGTTGCGAAGTCAAAATCGAGCCCTTTCAAAAAGGCATCATGTTAGGGTTGAATCTGAAATGCCTGTGGATAAGGATTGGATTATCCCTCTATTTTACCTTATTTTGAACGAGCTTAGAAAATGAAAAAAACAGTTGTCATCAACGTCGTGGGATTGACCCAACGCCTTATCGGCGAGCATACGCCATTCATTGAGGAGTTTCTAAAAAAAGGGAAATCCGCCTACATCCATCCCGTAGTGCCGGCGGTGACCTGCTCGGCCCAGTCCACCTATTTGACCGGAAAACTGCCCGCCGACCACGGAATTGTAGGAAACGGCTGGTATTTTAAGGACGAATGTGAGGTCAAATTCTGGAGGCAATCCAACAAATTGGTGCAAGCTGAAAAGATTTGGGAGAAACTGCAGCGGGAGGACCCCCATTTTACTTGCGCCAACCTGTTTTGGTGGTACAATATGTATTCGACTGCCGATTATTCCGTAACCCCACGTCCCAATTACCTAGCGGACGGCCGGAAGATTCCCGATATCTATTCGCATCCGGCGGAGTTGCGGGATACTTTGCAGACAGAATTGGGCCAATTCCCTCTGTTTAATTTCTGGGGTCCGAAGACCTCCATCAAGGCCAGTAAATGGATTTCCGACGCTGCCATCCGGACAGATCAAATCCACAATCCTACCTTATCCCTGGTGTATTTACCGCATTTGGATTACAACCTGCAGCGACATGGACTGGATTTTAAAAAAATCAAAAAGGACCTCCAGGAAATCGATGGGGTGGTGCAGCAACTGGTGGAACATTTCCAAAAGCGGGAGGCTCAGATTATCCTCTTATCCGAATACGGAATCACGGACGTAAAAAATCCCATTCACCTGAACCGAATTTTACGCTCGAAGGGCTACTTGGCCATACGGATGGAAAGAGGCTTGGAACTCTTGGATGCCGGTGCCAGCAGCGCCTTCGCCGTGGCCGATCACCAGATTGCGCATGTATATCTAAACGACCTATCCGCAAAAGGGGAAGTGAAGGCTTTGCTCGAAACCGTTTCGGGAGTGGAAAAAACACTCTCGGACGAGGAGATAAAAGCAGCCGGCCTGAACCACGACCGGTGTGGTGACATTGTATTACTAGCGGATGCCGATTCGTGGTTCACTTACTATTTTTGGCTTGATGATGCCGTGGCACCGGACTACGCGCGGATGGTCGACATCCATAAAAAACCGGGCTATGATCCCGTAGAGATGATGACCGACCCAAAAGACCTTTTGGTCATGCCAAAAGTCGCTGCCAAACTACTCAAAAAGAAACTTGGCTTCCGCACCGTTCTGGACATCATCCCCTTGAACGCTACCCTCATCAAAGGCTCCCACGGCCGCGTGCCGGAGAACAAAGCCGATTTCCCCATTTTAATTTCAAACAACACCATCGCCGATTTTAAGGACGAAATCGACGCCACGGAAGTTTTTGGAGTGATGGAAAACCATATTATGAAGTAGTATTCAAGTTTTTCGGTTTGTTTTCGGTCGTACGTATCAGAATTTGGGGTTGCAGTCCGAATCTTAATAGTCATCGGGCAATTATAAATCTGAAATCAAAGTTTTTATAAATTCGTTTATCCAAAACATCGAAGCACCAAAGCAACCTTGACCATGAAAACCTTGTTCAAAATCATCGCCGTTATCTTCGCGATACTTTTCGCTTGGGCGGCCTATTTGCAAAATAACGACCCCGACGCCCTAATCTGGTACGGCATTTACGGTCTGGCCGCCTTGGCCTCTCTCTTGTTCGCCTCCGGACGATTGCCCATTACCGCCGCCGCTTTGCTTTGCCTCGCCTATCTGGTCGGAGGCATTACATCCTGGCCCGAAACTTTCGAAGGTTTTGAAATTGGGGCCGGCAAAATCGAAAACATCGAACGTGGTCGTGAGGCCTGTGGATTGCTGATTGTATCTGCTGTGTTTTTAGTGTATGCTTTGCGGATTCGATTTGCTAAAAATTCCTGAGCCGAAGTCTCAACCCATTTTTCAGTATTCCAAATAAGATGTTGACCTTAGCAGGTTGATAGTAAAAATCTCGGAATCGAAAAATTATAAAGGATTACAGGTCGAGATCAAAAGTCTTCCGCAGTAGATCAATAGCAGGATTTTTTTCACGTAACTTCTGATACTTCTCCTCGGGCGTGAAAGCGAACTTTTTGGCAGTCTCTTCGTTGACGGTGATACGAAGGGAGATGAAGTGGTTGTTCAGCTCTTGTTTGAGGTGGTTGATGAGGTCATATTGTTCCCTTTCGACTTCTTTTTTCATGGTGTCGTTGGGCAGTTCGATCCAGATGGTGGTGTCGTCGAACATTTTGGGCACATCGGTGGTAAGGCTCGAAGCCAATATTTTCCGGCCATGGCCGTCGATTTTCTCTACGAAATAGGCCCAATGCTTTTGCATTTCCTCTTCGGTGAAGTCCTCTTTGGGAAGTTGACTTTCATCAATGGCCTCTTCTTTTTTGGAGAGCTGATGCTCCTTTTTGGCTTTGAGGCTAGAGATGGAAAGGGCGGAGACCCTCTTAGAAGCCATATCAAGCTGGATTTTCTTTAGGGCATCCGGTTTCTTGATTTCGGTTTTCAGGGCGGGCTCGGCGACCTGTACCTGAGACTCGCCTACGGCATACTCGGTCTCGGCTTCTTCTCCGGTGGGCTGATTCCCGGCTTCTTCCGTTATCGCTTTCGTGACCGTTTTAGGGTCTTCGGGACGCTCATTCTTCGATTCCACTGCAGCCACTTGGGGTTGGCCTTTCTGATGTTCGGCAGAGGTAGGAGAGGGATTATCTAGCTTTACGTTAGGGGCTTCCGAAGTTATTTCTTGAGGTTCGGCTATTTTTTCACTTCTGACTTTTGTGGGTGTCGCGGGCCGTGGTTCGTTGTTCGCGGTATTCGGTTCGGCTATCGTTTTATCTGCGTTGCTTTCTACTGCTTCGGGTGTATCGGTTTTCGGTCCGACATTCGCAGTCTGTGGTTCGCTACTTGTAGTACTC
>JBAUIP010000412.1:0-18531 GCA_049683055.1 Pricia sp. | reverse complement strand
CCGCCTTATGGCCGATTAACTCCAAAGAAATTTCCCCCAGAACATACTAAAGAACCTCTAATTCAGGTATGATGGGAAATCAACATCGCCATTGGCTATTAATGGCCTTATTGTTTTTTGGAATAGTACAAATCGCACCCGCCCAGAACGGTTCCCTGACCGGTCAGATCCGTGACGAAAATAAGGAGGCTATGTCCTTTGCCCACGTACTCCTGTTAAGGCAGCAGGATTCCGTTCTGGTCAAGGGTGTGACCAGTGACGGCCAAGGCAAATTCCAGTTGGAAAATATCCCATTGGGAACATATCTATTGAACATATCCATATTGGGGTATGGACACTATTTCGAAGAAGTCCGTTTGGAAACAGCGGAACCGTTGGATGTGGGCATCATCCAGTTAACGAAAGCAAGCGAACAATTGGAAGGTGTTGAAGTTACAGGCAAAAAACGCACCCATTCGGGAACAAAAAGCTGGAGCAAACCATCCTTTTAGTAGTTATTCTCAGCTTCTTGATAGGATGCAATACTATGTATTTTTAGAACAGTAGGTACTCATATTACTAGGGTGCTTCAACGGCCTAAATGAGGTTAGTTATGAACTACGGAAGTGTGTTCGAAGTGATAATCGTATTTTTGCGATGTCATTCAAATCATGATTTGAGCACAAAACAAAAACATACCGACCTGATTAAAACCGAAGCCAAACGCCTCGGTTTCTTGTCTTGCGGAGTCTCTAAGGCCGAATTTCTGGAGGAGGAAGCTCCACGATGGGAGAAATGGCTGAACCGCAATATGAACGGCGAAATGGGCTATATGGAAAACCATTTCGACAAGCGGTTGGACCCTCGATTGCTGGTCGATGGGGCCAAATCGGTTATTTCATTATTGCTCAACTACTATCCCGAAAAGACCCAAGGCAAAGATACCTACAAGATTTCCAAATACGCCTACGGGCAGGACTATCACCACGTCATCAAGTCTAAATTACGGCAGTTGCAGGAATTTATTTCCGAGGAAATCGGCGAGGTCAACGGCCGCGCTTTTGTCGATTCCGCCCCGGTGTTGGACAAGGCTTGGGCCGCTAAAAGCGGACTTGGCTGGATCGGAAAGCATAGCAACCTGCTCACCCAACAGGTAGGTTCCTTTTATTTTATCGCCGAGCTGATTGTCGACCTCGAACTCGAATACGACACGCCGGTGACCGATCATTGCGGCACCTGCACCGCCTGTATCGATGCCTGCCCCACACAAGCTATAGTGGAACCGTACGTGGTCGATGGCAGCAAATGCATTTCTTATTTTACCATTGAACTGAAAAACGAGATTCCCACCGAATTCCAAGGCAAGTTCGATGAATGGGCCTTTGGATGCGATATCTGCCAAGACGTTTGCCCTTGGAACCGCTTCTCCAAACCGCACCGCGAACCCTTGTTCAATCCACATCCGGAATTGCTGGAAATGTCCAAAAAGGATTGGGAGGAAATTACCGAGGATGTTTTCCGTAAGGTGTTCAAAAAATCCGCGGTCAAACGTACCAAGTTTTCCGGATTGAAACGAAATATTGAGTTTTTGAAGAGAGAATAAAACCCTATCTTCGAAAGCAAATTTTTGACGGTCGTCCTAAAATTTATGTAGTTACCGATGACCACAAAACCAACCGCGACCAAACTTCTCGAAAATGAAAATTAAAAAACCAAGTTTAAGTTTCCGGCAGATTTTCAACATGAACGTTGGCTTTTTGGGCATCCAGTACAGCTTTGGATTGCAGCAGACGGCCATCAACCCCATTTTTCTCTTTCTGGGGGCGGCCGAAGACATGTTGCCCATTTTGAATATTGCAGGTCCGGTGACCGGGCTAATAGTACAACCGATAATCGGTGCGGTTTCCGATAAGACCTGGTCGCCACGCTGGGGAAGGCGAAAGCCCTTCTTTCTGATCGGGGCGGTACTCGGTAGTGCCTGCCTGTTTGCCTTCCCGCTGAGTCCCACGCTCTGGTTTGCGGTCGGATTGCTTTGGATTCTTGATGTGGGCAATAATATGGCTATGGAACCTTATCGGGCCTTTGTAGGCGACAAGCTTCCGGAGAAACAAATGAGCCTTGGCTATCAGATGCAAAGCCTTTTCGTAGGGGCGGGCATTCTGTTGGCCAATGCATCCCTTTTTCTTTTTCAGGATTGGTTCGGGGGCGGTGAGGAGCTTGCAGGATCCATCCCCAAATGGATATACTATTCCTTTTTTATCGGCTCTTTTCTTTCCATTGCCACCATTCTCTGGTCCGTTTTCACGACTCCGGAAATTCCCCCCACGGAAGAGGAGATGGATGTCATAAGAAAACAGCGGTCCAAGCCTTTTGGCGAACGGTTTATGGCCCCATTTGAAGAGATTGCCGATGCCGTAAAGAAGATGCCCCAATTTATGTGGAAACTCGCGGGGGTCTATCTTTTTCAATGGTACGCGTTGTTCGTTTATTGGCAATTTATCACCCCACTTTTCATCTCTACCATGGGTTTCGATACTTCGGAAGCGGCCGCCCAAGCGGCGAAGATGAGCACTACGTATAATATTGCAACTACCGTAGTCGCTTTGATGCTGGTACCCTTGACCCTGCGGTTCGGCGGAAAAAAGATTTACGCGGCCAGCCTGTTCGGCACCGGTCTGGCGCTGTTGGTTATCCCCTATATTAACGACCCCCTTTGGGTCTTGGCACCCATGGTCTTGTTCGGTATCGGATGGGCGGCGATGATGGGCATTCCCTACACCATGGTCTCCAAAATCGTACCGCAGGACCGACGCGGGGTCTACATGGGCATTTTGAATATGATGATTGTTATCCCCATGGGAATCGAAACCTTGACTTTCGGCGCCATCTATGACTATTTATTGGATAATAATGCCGTCAACGCGATGCTTTTTGCCGGTGGTTTTTTCATTATCGCCGCACTTTTGGCGTTGCGGTTGAACGTTTCAAAGGCCAAAGACGAAGTGCTGGATGACGATATTCCCAAAAGTAATCGAACTTCCGGGCCATTTCTAGATACCTAAATGGGAAGCTTTCCATGTGAATTTTTTTTTCAAACTGCAAGCTTGCTAGTTTTTGGTAACCGCCTCGCCGGTAAATCAAAAACCATCGGCAAAGCAAAACGCGTTGATACCGCATTGTAACCTATCTCCCGTCTTGTCGGTTAATTTTTGGCCGCTATATACAATTGCCGTCTTTTCCACTTAACTCTTTGAGTTTTTAAACCTGCTGCTTAAACCCTTTTCCCTAAATTTGTTTCCTTCAACCTTTTTTGAAGTCCTCAAACCCAGAACACCATGAGCAAACAGAAGCAACGCCGGGAAGCCCTGGTCTACCACGCGAAGCCCCAGCCTGGCAAAATCAAGATCGTTCCCACCAAACCCTATTCCACCCAGCGTGACCTCGCTTTGGCCTATTCCCCGGGCGTGGCGGAGCCATGTCTGGAAATTGCCAAAGACAAGGAAAATGCCTACAAGTACACCTCCAAGGGCAATTTGGTAGCGGTGATATCCAACGGAACGGCGGTATTGGGCCTCGGGAACATTGGCCCCGAAGCCTCCAAACCGGTGATGGAAGGAAAAGGATTGCTATTCAAGATTTTTGCCGACATCGACGGTATCGATATCGAGGTGGATACTGAGGATGTGGATGAGTTCGTACAAACGGTAAAGATGATCGCGCCGACTTTTGGGGGCATTAATTTGGAGGATATCAAGGCTCCCGAAGCTTTCGAAATCGAACGCCGGCTAAAGGAAGAACTCGATATTCCCGTGATGCACGATGATCAGCACGGCACCGCCATAATTTCTTCGGCGGCCCTGTTGAACGCCCTCGAACTGGCCGGTAAAAAGATGGAAGAAGTACAGATTGTCATCAGTGGGGCCGGTGCGGCAGCGGTTTCCTGTACCAAACTGTACAAAGCCTTTGGCGCAAAAGCCGAAAACATCGTCATGCTCGACAGCAAGGGCGTTATCCGTAAGGATGCCGAAAATCTATCCCCCTCGAAAGCGGAGTTTGCCACCCATCGTAAAATCGACACTTTGGATGAGGCCATGAAGGATGCCGATGTGTTTATCGGTTTATCCATCGCCGATATCTTTACCCCCGATATGCTACGGTCCATGGCCAAGAACCCCATTGTATTCGCGATGGCCAATCCGAATCCGGAAATCGACTACGATTTGGCGATGGCCACCCGTGAGGATATCATTATGGCGACCGGCCGCTCCGACCATCCGAACCAAGTGAACAATGTCCTCGGATTTCCCTTTATCTTCAGGGGAGCCCTTGATGTGAGGGCGAGGGCCATCAACGAAGAAATGAAGATGGCCGCGGTAAAGGCCCTCGCCGATTTGGCGAAACAGTCCGTTCCCGAGCAGGTCAACATCGCCTATGGGGAAACCCGGTTGACCTTTGGGCGGGACTATATCATTCCCAAACCTTTCGACCAGCGCTTGATTTATGAGATTCCCCCTGCGGTGGCCAGGGCTGCGATGGATAGTGGCGTGGCCCGTTTGTCCATTCACGATTGGTACAAGTACCGAGAAGAGCTGATGCTACGCTCCGGTAACGATAACAAGGTGGTGCGTCTCTTACATAGTCGGGCCCGGGCCAACCTTAAGAAAATAGTCTTTGCCGAGGCCGATCATCTCGACGTGCTGAAGGCCGCCCAAATTGTCCACGAAGAGGGTATTGCCGAACCTATTTTGCTCGGCAATAAAGAAATCATATCCGAACTAAAGAGGGAGCTGGAGTTCGATGCCGATATTCCGATTGTGGATCCCATGAACGAGGCGTTCGAAGATCGGCGAAATCAATACGCCAACACCTATTTCAAGAACCGGCAGCGCAAGGGGTCGACCCTTTACGGGGCACGGAACAAGATGCGCGAACGCAATTATTTTGGTTCGATGATGGTGCTGGAAGGCGATGCCGATGGGATGATTTCCGGATATTCCCGGGCTTATCCCACTGTAGTCAAGCCTGTTTTTGAAGTAATAGGAAGGGCGGCCAATGTTAAAAAAGTGGCTACAGTCAACATTATGATTACGGATAGGGGGCCCATTTTCGTGGCGGATACTTCAATCAATATCGAACCCAATGCCCAAGAGATAGCCGACATCGCGAAGATGACCGCCAATCTCGCCAAGGCTTTCGGATTCGACCCGGTAATAGCGATGCTGTCCTACGCCAATTTTGGTTCCTCCTCGCATCCGGATGCGAAGAAAGTTCGTGATGCGGTATCACTGTTGCACGCCAACCATCCCGATTTAATAGTGGACGGGGAAATTCAGATGGATTTTGCTCTCAACAAAGAACTGCTTCAGAGCCAATTTCCTTTTTCGAAATTGGCCGGGAAAAAAGTAAACACGCTGATTTTTCCAAATCTGGAATCGGCCAACATCACCTATAAGCTTTTGAAAGAAATCAGCCACTCCGATTCCATCGGTCCTATAATGCTGGGCCTCCGAAAGTCGGTACATGTAGTGCAGTTAGGTGCCAGTGTCGACGAAATGGTCAACATGACAGCAGTCGCGGTCATCGACGCCCAAGAGCGCGAAAAGCGGAAAAAAGCGAAAACTTCTAACCCATGATCCATCATTTAAAGGGTAAACTGGTAGAAAAGAACCCCACGCATATTGTTATCGAATGCGCCGGCGTAGGCTATTTCGTCAACATATCCCTACATACATTTTCCAAATTGGCCGACACCGAGAACATTAGTATTTTCACCCACTTGCAGGTCAAAGAAGATTCCCATACTTTGTTCGGTTTCGCCGAGAAATCCGAACGGGAGATTTTTCGGTTGTTGCTATCGGTATCCGGTATCGGATCCAGCACGGCTCGCACCATGCTATCCTCCCTTTCGCCAGGGCAAATCCGTGATGCAATTGCCAACGGAGATTCAGCTACGATCCAGTCCATCAAAGGCATCGGGGCCAAAACGGCGCAACGTACGATACTCGACCTTCGCGACAAAATCCTTAAAGTCTACGATATTGACGAAGTTTCGGCCTCCCCGAACAATACAAATAAAGAAGAAGCGTTATCTGCTTTAGAGGTACTTGGGTTTGCTCGAAGACCGGCCGAAAAGGTAGTGGATAAAGTGCTCGCCCAAGACCCCTCGTTAAGCGCGGAGAACATCATTAAACTTGCGCTCAAAAATTTGTAACGAGTTTGAAAACAGGGGCCAAACCAAATCTTAAATCTTTATTTAAGCGTACTTTCCTATTCCTATTTTTCGTGCTATCGGCAGGGGTTTCCCTCGCCCAAGAAACGGAGGATGAGGATGCTGATGAAGGTGAGGCGACCGAGCAGCAAGTCGATTCCGTTCAGATCGACTCCGTAAAAACCGGATTTTCCCTGGGGAGGCTCAAAATGGAAAACCCTGAGAGCATCGTTTCCAAATACATCTACGATCCCAAACTCGATATGTATGTCTACTCGGAAAAAGTAGGCGATTTCGATATCGGATATCCCATCATACTCACTCCCGAACAATATCTAGAACTGGTGCGCCAAGAAGGCATCAAGGACTATTTCAAGGAAAAATCGGATGCCTTTTCCGGAAAAAAGGAAGGCAGCGAGGAAGCCCGCAAAAATCTGCTCCCCAATTTCTACGTCAACAACAGTTTTTTTCAGTCCGTTTTCGGTGGAAATACCATTGAGGTCATCCCGCAGGGGTCGGTGGCGATGGATCTCGGCGTCATCTGGCAGAAGAACGACAATCCTGCATTATCCCCGCGAAACCGGACCAACACCTCTTTCGATTTTGACCAGCGCATCAGTCTGAGCATGCTGGGGAAGATTGGCGAACGTCTTCAAGTGACCGCCAACTACGATACCGAGGCGACCTTCGATTTCCAGAACCTGGTCAAGCTGGATTATACCCCCACAGAAGACGACATCATTCAAACCATCGAGGTCGGTAACGTCAACATGCCGTTGAACAGCTCCCTGATTACCGGGGCCCAGAGCCTTTTCGGGGTCAAAACACAGCTGCAGTTCGGCAAAACTACCGTGACCGCTGTTTTTTCGGAGCAGCAATCCCAGAGCAACACGGTGGTGGCCCAAGGCGGCGGAACGGTGAACGATTTTGAGGTGACGGCCCTTGATTACGATGAGGACAAGCACTTTTTTCTCGCCCAGTACTTTAGGGATAACTACGATGCGGCACTGGTCAACTATCCGTACATCCGCAGTCAGGTACAGGTGACCCGTCTGGAAGTTTGGGTGACCAACCGTAGCCAGCAGACCCTGAACGTTCGGAACATTGTGGGGATACAGGATCTTGGGGAGTATGATCCCTTGAACGCCGATGCGGAAAATCCTACCTTGATTGCCGAGAACGCGCCGGCCGGTTTTTTTAATACCAATACCGGTGGGCAGCCCAACGCGCTACCAAGAAACAACGCCAACAACTACGATCCGGCCTTGATCGGTCAAGGGGGAGCGTTGACACAAAGTATTCGTGATATCTCCACGGTCGAACAGGGTTTCAATGTCCCCGGTTATAACCCCAACCAAGGTTTCGATTATTCCTTTTTGGAAAATGCTAGAAAATTGGAGCAGGGCAGGGACTTTACCTTCAACACCCAGTTGGGATATATCTCCTTGAACCAGCGCCTGAGCAACGACGAAATCTTGGCCGTGGCCTTTCAGTACACTTACAACGGCACCGTCTACCAAGTGGGGGAATTCGCCAACGGCGGCATCGATGCCACCACCATTACCGGCGGCGAACTGGAAAGCAATGTCATCAACAACAATACGCTCGTTCTCAAACTCCTAAAAAGTAACATCACCAACGTCACCCATCCAATCTGGGATTTGATGATGAAAAACATTTACGCCACGGGTGCCTTCCGGTTGAGCGAGGAAGATTTTAGGATGAACATCCTCTACAGCAATCCTACTCCCCGAAATTATATCACCCCGGTTACGGATTTTCCTACGCAGTTGGATGGTGGAAAACCGCTCGAAGAGCGCATCCTATTGAATGTTTTCAATTTCGACCGGCTTAATGCCTACAATGACGTACAGCCCGGTGGGGACGGATTTTTCGACTTTATTCCCGGTATCACCGTCGATACCCAGAACGGCCAAATCATCTTTACCAAGGTCGAGCCTTTTGGCGAATACCTGTTCGGACGGCTCGAAGACGACACGAACGGCGCTGAGTACGAGGATGAGGATACCTATAATGCGAATCAGGACAAATATGTCTTTCGCGATATGTACGAACTGACCAAGGCGGCTGCGTTACAAGACCCCGAAAAGAACAAGTTCTTATTGAAAGGAAGGTATAAATCCGAGGGAAGCAACGGTATTCCGATCGGAGCTTTTAACGTGCCACAGGGCTCGGTAAGGGTGACCGCGGGAGGCCGACAGTTACAGGAAGGTATCGACTATACGGTGAATTATCAGGCGGGAACCGTGCAGATTCTGGACCCCAGTCTGGAAGCCTCCAACACGCCCATCAATATTTCCGTGGAGAACAATGCAGTATTCGGCCAGCAAACGCGCCGCTTTACCGGGGTCAACGTGGAGCATCAGTTCAATGAAAATTTCGTTTTGGGCGGTACGCTTTTGAACCTGAACGAACGGCCCTTGACCCAAAAGTCCAATTTCGGCGTCGAGCCTGTTAACAATACGATTTTTGGTCTCAATGGAAATTTTTCGACCGAGGTGCCCTTTTTGACCCGAATGGTCAATAAGCTACCGAACATTGATACCGATGTGCCCTCGAACGTTTCGCTTCGTGGCGAGGTGGCCTTTTTGAGTCCGAATTCCCCTAAAAATGCAGATTTTCAAGGCGAGACTACGACCTATCTTGATGATTTTGAGGGTGCCCAGGCCCTGATTGATATCCGGTCCTCGTTGGGGTGGGCGATGGCCAGTACGCCGGTAGAATTTTTGGACAGTCCCAATCAAAGGGGACTCGAAACCGGTTTCGAGCGGGCCAAAATGGCTTGGTACACCATCGACCCGGTTTTTTATACCAACCAGAGACCGGCCGCTATCAGCGACAGCGATATTTCGACCAACGCTACCCGCCGGATTTTTATCGATGAAGTCTTTCCCCAAGTTGAGGTGGCACAAGGCCAAACCCGGCAGCAGACCACGCTCGATCTCGCCTATTATCCCAATTTAAAAGGACCTTACAACGCCAACGATAATTTTGACGGGGTTTCGGCCGACGACAAATGGGCGGGCATTATGCGTTCGTTGAGCAGCACCAACTTCGAACAGGCGAACGTAGAATTTATCCAATTCTGGGTTATGGATCCCTATCTGGACGGTACAGCCAATAGTCCCGGGGAATTGGTTCTAAACATCGGAAACATCTCGGAGGATATCCTATCGGACGGACTAAAACAATACGAAAACGGACTCCCCATCAACGGTGAGGGAAGCACCAAGCCCGCCGACCCGATTTGGGGCCCCGTGCCCGCTACCCAGGCCTTGGTCTATGCTTTTGATGTCGACGAGGCCACCCGCGCCCAACAAGATGTCGGTCTCGACGGACTTAACGACACTGAGGAGGGAGCAATCTATGGTACGGAAGATGGAGCCGATCCGGCGTTGGACAACTACGAATATTTCTTGCAGCGGGACGGTGATATTCTGAACCGTTATCTGAACTTCAACAACCCCGAGGGCAACTCCCCCGTTCAGGTCACTAACGAAAACCGGGGCTCTACCACTTTGCCCGATGTCGAGGATATCGATCGCGACCTGACCATGAACACCATAAACAGTTACTACGAGTATCGCATCCCAATCGGTCCGAACACCAATATCAATGACCGGTACGTAACCGATATCCGCGATTCGTTGGTGTTCACCGGCCAGCCCCGTATTCCCGATGGAAGCACGGTGCGCACCCGATGGATTCAATACAAGATTCCGTTGACCGATTTCGCTGATGCTATCGGCGGTATCAGCGATTTCCGATCCATCAGTACATTGCGGATGTACATGACCGGTTTCGATAGCGACGTGCTGTTGCGTTTCGCCACTCTGGATCTGGTACGTGGCGATTGGCGGACCTACACAAATTCTTTGGACGAGGATGACCCGAATACCGGCGACGACGATACCACCGTTGATGTCAACGCGGTCAATATTCAGGAGAACGAAAGCCGCATCCCTATTCCCTACGTTCTACCGCCTGGCGTTCGCCGCGAGCAGTTGAACAACAATAATACTATCATTCAGCAGAACGAACAGTCACTCTCGCTGGTGGTCGAGAATCTGGAATCCCAAGATTCCCGTGGGGTGTTCAAGAGCCTGAACATCGATTTGCGGCAGTATGAAAAACTGAAAATGTTCATGCATGCCGAAAAGATATTGGAAAGCGATATCTACAATATTGAAAATCCCATGGTCGGCTTTTTGAGGATAGGTACCGACTTCACCGAAAACTTTTACCAGTTGGAACTGCCATTGGAGTGGACGCCGTTCAGCGCCCGTTCGGAAACCGCTATCTGGCCGGAAAACAATGAAATGGAAGTTATCTTGGCCGATTTGAACAAGGTAAAATCCGTTTGGATTACCGGAGATGATTTGAGTGAAATCCGCTACTTCGAGGTGGTCGACGGCGAGGTGGTACCGGTGGATGAATTCGCGCCCCGTACCTTGGGACGCCTGCGTATCGGTATTAAGGGAAATCCCTCATTGGGAAGCATCCGAAGTATGATGGTCGGGATGAAGAATACGGCCCGTCAGCCATTGCGCGGAGAAATCTGGTTCAACGAACTGCGATTGGCGGGACTGGACAATGAAGGAGGATGGGCCGCCATCGCCGCGATGGATGCCAATATTGCGGACTTTGCCGATATATCCGCCACGGGAAGCACAAGTACCTCGGGTTTCGGGGCCATCGATCAGATGCCGAACGAACGCGCCCGCGAGGATGCCATATCCTACGATTTGGTCACGAACATTAACGTTGGGCAATTGCTTCCCCCGAAATGGAACATCCAGATTCCTTTTAATTATGGAATATCCGAACAATTGATTACGCCCGAGTTCGACCCGGTGTACGACGACCTAAAATTGGAAGACCGTATCGCCGCCGCGGAAGACCCCGCGAACGATCAGGATCCCGACGCCATCCGTGAACAGGCCGAGGATTATACCAAACGCACCAGTATCAACTTTATCGGCGTCCGCAAGGATAGGGGCGAAGAGGCAGAGGCCAATTTCTACGATATCGAGAACTTTACCTTTAACTATTCCTTTAACGAGATCAACCACCGCGATTTTGAGATTGCTGCCTTGCAGGACAAGACCCTAAAGACCGGATTTGTCTACAATCATGCTTTCGAACCCGTCGAGGTGGCTCCCTTTGCAAGAAACGACTCCCTTTTCACCGGACGCTACTGGCAGTGGTTGAAAGAGTTGAACTTGAGTTTGCTTCCGACTACCGTCTCGGTAAATTCCAACTTCGACCGACAGTTCAATCAGCAGCGTTTCCGCGATGTGGTAGAGGAAGGCGTGGAAACTTTGGACCTTCCGACTCTACGTCAGCGGAATTATCTCTTCAACTGGCAGTATGCGGTGAATTACGCCCTAACAAAATCCCTTCGTCTTAATCTGACCGCGAGCAATAACCATATCGTGCGGAATTATTTCGAGGATGCATTCGATGCCGAGGGAAATCCCATTCTAGACGAGAACGGGCAACGCGAGCAGATCATCAATGAATCCCTTGGGCTTTGGGACGGTTTTTGGGACCTGGGTGAACCCAATCGCCACGCCCAGCAATTGGAACTGAACTACGAAATTCCGTTCAGCAAGATTCCAGCGTTGGACTTTATCAATGCCCAGTACAGCTACACCAGCAATTTCGACTGGCAGCGGGGCGGCGACGCCATCCGGGAGGTAGTGGGAACAGATGTCAACACGGTCCAGAATGCGAGTACCCACAACCTGACCGCCAACCTGACCATGGACCGGTTCTATAATTCCATCGGACTCAAAAAACGTAAAGGTGGCGTACAGGATGCTGCCCCGGTACGAAGGGACAAGGCCGGTAATACCGACGAAAATGTCGAGAAGCCGAAAAAGAAAACCAGCGGGCTGACCAATACGGCCATCGATATCGTGACTATGGTCAAGCGGCTGAACGTCAACTACAGCGAAAGCAACGGAAAGTTGTTGCCGGGCTATACCCAATCCGTCGGGTTTGTGGGCTCGCTGCGGCCCTCGGTCGGATTTGTATTCGGAAGCCAGGCCGACGTTCGTTTCGATGCCGCGCGAAGGGGTTGGCTGACCAGTTTCCCCGAGTTCAACGAGCAGTATATCGAAAACACGAACAAGCAACTGAACATTACCGCGACGGCCTTGCCAACACCGGAATTGACCATCGACCTGATTGCGGATCGGCAGTTTTCGAACAGCTATCAAGAAAGCTTTAGTATCGCCGAAGACAATACCTATAATGTACAGCTGGGCAATGACTATGGTAATTTTAGCATTTCAACCATGATGATCGGTACCGTTTTCGGACAGGGCGACGAGTTCAGCTCGGAGAATTTCGAGCAGTTCAAGCAAAACCGGATTACCGTGGCGAACCGATTGGCCGCAGAGCGTGGGGGCGTTCCCGTTGATCCGGAGTCGGGCCAGTTTCCTACCGGATATGGGGACACGCAACAAGATGTTTTGCTGCCCGCCTTCTTCGCCGCCTACACCGGCCAGAATGCTGACCGGGTGAACACCGATGTTTTCCGGCAGATACCCATTCCCAACTGGAATATCAAGTACACCGGCCTGATGAACAACCAATGGTTCAAGAAAAAATTCCAGCGTTTTTCGTTGAGCCATGGCTACCGGGCGGCTTATAGTATCAACTCCTTCCAGACGAATCTGGAGAAGACCCAGTTGCAGAACGAAGGTCTGCCAACAATCGATCCCGAAACCCAAGACCGGCTATCGGACCTTATCCTCAACAACGTAGTCCTGACCGACGAATTCAACCCCCTGATGCGAGTGGATTTCGAGATGAAGAACTCCATCAGCGTGCTCGCCGAAATGCGCACGAACCGCACCATGGCCCTCAGCTTCGACAACAACCTAATGACCGAGATTAAGGGAGAAGAATACACCGTTGGCCTTGGCTATCGGTTTAAGGATGTCAAATTCGTCACCAACATTGGCGGCAACAAGACCCGGCTGAAAGGTGACCTGAACCTCAAGGCCGATGTTACCCTGCGCGACAACATCACGATTATTCGAAACCTTGATATCGATAACAACCAGATTACATCCGGCCAGAACCTATTATCCATCAAATTCACGGCCGACTACGCCCTGACCAAAAGTCTGAACGCCCTGTTCTTCTACGACCATTCTTTCTCCCAGTTCGCGGTATCTACCGCCTTCCCGCAGACGACTATCAACACTGGCTTTACCTTGAGGTATAATTTTGGGAATTAGAAGCGTTACCATCTTGAGCACGAGATGTACGAATAGGAACTTGCAGTATCCTTTTCAGCAACTTACACTTCGATTTCACACCAATCACGGAACACGGTCGAAACCACTTCAAGACCATCCTCCATCGAATCATAAAGCCTTCCGACAAGAATCCTATTTTTCCTTGAAAATCGAGTCCGAATCCGTTACATTTGCTTCCAAATAAACATCCCTATGAACATTCCATCCGATTTAAAATATACGAACGACCATGAGTGGGTCAAGATTGACGGCGATATCGCGACCGTAGGTATCACCGATTTTGCGCAAAGTGAGCTGGGCGATATCGTGTACGTGGAGGTCGAAACCTTGGACGAAACCTTGGACAAAGACGAGGTTTTCGGCACCGTAGAGGCTGTCAAGACCGTTTCGGACCTTTTTCAACCCTTGAGCGGGGAGATCATCGAGTTCAACGAAGCTCTGGAAGATGCCCCTGAAAAGGTAAATTCCGACCCCTACGGTGAGGGATGGATGGTTAGGATCAAAATCAGCGATACCTCCGAAATCGACGATTTGCTATCGGCGGAAGACTACAAAGCGGTCGTGGGTGCTTAGGACCAGAAAGTTTACGATTGCCTTTTTCGGTTGGATGACTTTTGTGACCTGGGCCAGTTTGTCCAGTTTTCCCGATGATGGCACGCCCACCATTGACATTCCCCATTTCGATAAATTCGTACACTTCTGTTTTTATTTGGGCGCTGCGGTACTGGGTGCGCTCTTTGTACGCGAGATTGCGCGAGGTCGATTCCCATTGGTAAAAACCCTGATATTGGTCGTGCTCGGTGCTATTATGTTTGGTATAATTATTGAGGTATTACAGTATACGTTTACTGTAGATAGAATGGGCGATTCGATGGATGCCTTGGCCAACAGTTTGGGCGCCATCTTCGGAGGGTCCGTAACGAAATGGCTTTTTTCATGGCGAAACGGGTTAAAATGGAAATAGTTTTTGTATTTTAAAGGAATATTTAGTTACATTAGCACATCATAAATTTTAAAGAATAAGGATATGGAACCGAAAAAAAATCCTAAGTCGGACGTAGGTCGCAACAGTAGCCTGTATTTTGTTATTGGCTTGGCAGTGACCATGGGCATTGTTTATGGTGCCTTGGAGTGGAAAACCTACGATGAGACCAACGATTACGATATTTCGATGAACGTCGATGATGACCTTGACGAAGAAGTACCTATGACCGAACAGATCAAGACCCCACCGCCCCCACCGCCCCCAGCGGCACCGGAAGTGATTGAGGTGGTCGAGGATGAAGAGGAAGTCGAGGAAACCGTAATCGAGTCCACTGAGACCAGTCAGGAGGAAGAGATTATGGAGGTAGAGGATGTCGAAGTGGAGGAAGAGGTCGAAGATGTCGATGTACCTTTCGCGGTCATTGAAGACGTACCTATTTTTCCCGGTTGTGAGAACGAAGCTGATAAAAGGGCCTGCTTTCAGCAAATGATGCAAAAGCATATTAGTAAGAACTTTCGGTATCCTGAAATCGCCCAAGAAATGGGAGTACAAGGTAGGGTAGCGGTGATGTTTACCATCCAAAAAGATGGAAGTATCGGCAACGTGAGAATGCGTGGTCCGGATAAGAATTTGGAGAAGGAAGCTCAACGGATTATCGACAAATTACCAAAAATGACTCCCGGTAAGCAGCGCGGTCGCGCGGTGAGGGTACCTTTTAGTATTCCAATTACCTTTAAGCTGCAGTAAAAGACTAAATAACTTTATTTAGAAATCCCGCCATTCGAAAGAATGGCGGGATTTTTTTATATTTCATTGCAAACCAAAACCTTCATCCTTATCTTTGCATTCCGAAAACAAGGCTTATGAAAACGGCTATAAACACCGCCTCGACCGCGACTTTAACGTTGGGATGGGCGGATTTCAAGGAACTTACCAAAGTGCGCCTAGCGGTCAGCGTAGTATTTTCTTCCTTAGCTGGCTATATGCTCGGAGCCTATCAAATCGACTTGGTGTCTATATCGCTTCTAGCCTTCGGCGGTTATTGCATGGTAGGCGCATCGAACGCATACAACCAGGTTATCGAAAAAGATTTGGATGCCCTGATGAACCGCACCCGAAACCGGCCGATTCCCGCAGGGCGAATGTCCGTTAACATGGCCATGGGCGTAGCTATCACCCTAACGGCGCTAGGGGTTATCACTTTGTACATGATAAACCCCAAGACGGCCATGTTCGGGGCGATATCCATCTTTCTGTATGTTAGCGTTTATACGCCCTTAAAGACCAAAACTCCACTTGCCGTCTTTGTAGGTGCCTTTCCCGGGGCCATTCCCTTTATGCTCGGATGGGTCGCTGCGACAGGGGACTTCGGAATCGAAGCGGGCACCTTGTTCATGATTCAGTTTTTCTGGCAGTTCCCCCATTTTTGGGCACTGGGCTGGATGCTACATAAGGATTATAAAAAAGGCGGATTCAAAATGCTGCCTACCGGAAAAAAAGACAAAGGCACGGCACTTCAGATTATTATGTATACCATTTGGATGCTCGTAATTTCGGTCGTCCCCGTTTTTGGTATTACAGGAAGGTTAATGCTTTCCGTTCCGGCCGCTATCCTAATTTTCGCGATGGGAATGGTGATGCTGGTCTTTGCCTTCCGACTGTACGAAAAAAGGGATAATGCCACCGCAAGAAAACTGATGCTGGCCAGTGTGAGCTATATTACCCTGATGCAAATCGTATATGTCGCTGACAAATTTATCTAATCAAGAAACCATCCCATTTAGATTGTCCGGCCTTAACAAGCGATAGACCATCCGAATTGAATACGTTGTCAAACCACGAATAATATTTAACCTTTAATATCCACCCAACCCTAAGACCTATCCAACAGTAAAACCATATTTTACGACCCGCTAATTTTTAAGCCAAGAATGGATTTAACACAAGGCACACGGAAAGAGAAGAACGACAGGGCCAAAAAAATGATGCTCTGGTTCGGTATGGTCAGCCTTATTATGGGTTTTGCGGGGTGGACCAGCGCTTATATCGTCAGCAGCAGCCGTGAAGATTGGATAAGTGATTTACAGCTACCGCAGGCATTTTACATCAGCACGGCGATAATAGTCTTGAGCAGTGTCACCTACATTTTGGCCAAAAAGGCCATCAAAGAGGACCAACACGACGCAGGTACCAAGTGGCTCTGGGCGACTTTGGCCTTGGGAGGCGCTTTCATCCTTTTTCAGTTCAGGGGCTTTTCCGAAATGGTTGCCCAAGGCTATTATTTCACAGGCCCGACGAGCAATATCAAATTATCCTATGTGTTTTTGATTGCCGCGGTACACATTGCCCACGTCGTGGCCGGCATCATTTCATTGCTGGTGGTCATTTACAACCAGACCAAGGGAAAATACTCCCCGCAAGAATATTTGGGCGTATCGTTAGGGGCGACCTTTTGGCACTTCCTCGATTTACTCTGGGTCTATTTGTTGGGCTTTATGTATTTTGTGGGCTAAGCTAGGCGACGTATATGATATTTTGGGTTTTATGCGTTATTCATTTGGATTCGGCTTTCGTTTCAATTAAGAAAACTTTATTTATGCACAAACTATACTACTCTTTATTTTATGGAACCATCGGTAACAACAGTCGAGGAAGAAAGTGTTTGGGGAGGCGGTAACCGTCCGTTGGGGGCGAGTTACGGCAAGTTGATGATGTGGTTCTTCCTGGTGTCTGATGCCCTGACCTTTTCCGGGTTTTTGGCGGCCTACGGTTTTTCAAGGTTCAAGTTTATCGAGACCTGGCCCATTGCCGATGAGGTGTTTACGCACGTACCTTTTTTCCATGGTAACTATCCCATGATCTATGTGGCGTTTATGACCTTTATCCTGATTATGTCGTCGGTAACCATGGTATTGGCCGTTGACGCGGGACATAAGATGAAGCAAAACGCCGTTATATGGTATATGTTCCTGACCATCATCGGTGGTGCCATTTTCGTAGGCTCACAGGCTTGGGAATGGGCTACCTTTATCCAAGGGGATTATGGTGCAGTGGAGACAAAAGGAGGACGCATTCTGCAATTTGAGGATGCTGAGACCGGCAAACGGGTCGCGTTGGCCGATTTCGCCAAAACGATTCCCGATGTCCGAAGAGAGCACGACGAACCTGTGGGAATATGGTTTGAGTCCGAGCCTTACGTGCCCAGTTATTCGCTCAACGAGGTGGTGGAAGGTCTTAAGGCCAGCCCGAACGTGGTCATCCGTACGGAGACCATTCATCAAGAGGGAGAAAAGGAAGGTGAGAAGACCGTACTGACCCATGCGGAATCCCTAGAAAAAATCAAGGATGGTGTCATGGTGGTCGAAGGTGCCAACCTCATCCAAAACGAATACGGCAGTCGATTGTTCGCTAATTTCTTTTTCTTTATTACCGGTTTCCACGGTTTTCACGTTTTTTCAGGGGTACTGATCAATATCATTATCTTCTTCAATGTGATACTGGGAACCTATGAAAAAAGGGGCCATTACGAAATGGTCGAAAAAGTAGGGCTGTACTGGCACTTTGTAGATTTGGTATGGGTGTTCGTTTTCACCTTCTTCTACCTGGTATAGTTTAATTCATATTCCCGCGAAGTCGGGAATCTCTCCAGTCTGATGGCAGGTTGGGCAGAAAGTTTTTAATTAAGAATATAAAATCCATTAATTCAAATGGCACACGATCACAAACTGGCAATTTTTAGGGGCGCTTTGAAGTTCAAGTCCAACACCCAAAAGATTTGGGGCGTGTTGATTTTCTTGACAGTGGTGACCGCCATCGAGGTAGTATTGGGTATTTATAAGCCTTACGTCCTGACCCATAGCTATATTTTGGGAATGAAGGCACTCAACTGGATTTTTATCATCCTCACCCTAGTGAAGGCCTATTATATTGCATGGGACTTCATGCACCTGCGTGACGAGAAAAGTTCGCTCCGCAGAACGGTAGTATGGACTCCCATTTTTTTGGTGGCCTATTTGGTATTCATCCTGCTTTTTGAGGCCGACTATATTTACAATGTGTATAAG